>JAPWVB010000121.1 GCA_028275205.1 Candidatus Acetothermia bacterium | reverse complement strand
TGTGTCGCGCCCACGCGCATGGCCCGCAACGGAGCCCTGTGGGTCAAAGATGCTGAAAACTTTCGCATCAACATCACGAACGCTATATATAAGACAGACCCGCGCCCCATTGCAGAACACTGCGAGTGCTATACGTGCCAGAACTTCTCGCGGGCGTATCTGCATCACTTATTCATCGCCAAGGAGATCCTCGCGATGCGCCTGGCGACCATCCACAATCTGCATTTTCTCGAATCACTTATGAGAGAGATCCGCAGGGCTATTCAAGAAAGCGCTCTGATAGAGCTTGCGGCCACGTGGGGGATCACCCTGAGAAAGCCGTCCTAGTGAGCGCAGCGTCGTTTGGGTAAAATCACAATGAGCCATGCGACCGGAATACTTTATCTACGCGTTTGCTGTCGTCATTTTGGCAATTGGGCTGTGGAATCTTGCTCGCTACGACCAGGTGGGCATTGCCTCTTGGTACGGCGAGCCGTTCCACGGAAGACGCACTTCGAGTGGCGAAATCTACGATATGTACAAACTCACGGCAGCGCACTTGACGCTGCCCTTCGGGACAATCGTGCTCGTCACGGACCTAGAGACAGGCAAGAGCGTCGTCGTGCGCATCAACGATTGCGGGCCGTATGTTGAGGGACGCATCATTGATCTCTCGTTTGCTGCTGCGGAAAAACTCGGCATAGTGACCAAGGGCATAGCGAAAGTGGGCCTCAAAGTGCTCAAGTACCCCGAGACTCCTCCGACAAAGAGATGCTTACCCGACAAGTAGAGTCTTTTAGCGATGCGGAGATCTTCGCGCTGTTGCACCCGCTTGTGCGCCGGTGGTTCACCGAAAAATTCTCGGCGTTCAGCCCGCCGCAGCGCTTCGCCATCCCCCACATTCACAACCGAAAGAACTGTCTCATCTCCGCGCCGACGGGCTCAGGAAAGACGCTCGCGGCGTTCCTGGCGATCATCAACGAATTAGTTCAGCTCTCTTCGCAGAACGCCCTGCAAGATCAGATTTATTGTGTGTACGTCTCGCCGCTGAAGGCGTTGGGCAATGACATCGAGCGCAACCTCCAAGAGCCCCTGCGCGAGATGGAAGCCCTCGCAGGGCAAAAACTTAATATCAGAGTCGAAGTGCGCACCGGCGACACCTCAGCCGAAAGGCGCCAGCGGATGCTCAAAAAGCCTCCACACATCCTCATCACGACGCCAGAATCGCTTGCCATCGCACTCGCTGCCAAACAGTTCTCCAATCTCTTCAGCTACGTTCAATGGGTGATCGTGGACGAAGTTCATTCACTAGCGGAGAACAAGCGTGGGGTGCACCTGTCGCTCTCGCTGGAGAGATTGCAAGAGCTCTCTGAGTTTGCGCGCATCGGGCTTTCGGCGACCGTCAGCCCGCTCGACGAAGTGGCGAAATTCTTAGTGGGACGGCGCTACGGGCGGGTGCTTGCGCCCCTCAGTGACGGAGGCGATCCCTGGCGCGACTGCGTCATCATTGACGCGCGCTTCGAGAAGAAGCTCGATCTTCAAGTCCTCAGCCCCGTGGACGACTTTGTACACTGTTCGTTCGAGGAGCTGAACGCCAATCTTTACGCGCTTCTTGATGGTTTAATCCGTCAGCACCGCACGACGCTCATCTTCACGAACACCCGCGCGCTCACCGAAAGAGTCGTCCACACGCTCAAAGAGAAATTCCCACACTACGTCGAGGTGATCGGGGCGCATCACAGCTCGCTCAGCAAAGAGCTGCGCTTGGATATCGAGAGAAAGCTCAAAAACGGCGAGCTAAAGGTCGTAGTCTCCAGCACGAGCTTAGAGCTGGGCATTGACATTGGGTATATAGATTTAGTAATTCTGCTCGGCTCGCCCAAGAGCGTCACCCGCGCGCTCCAGCGAGTGGGGCGCTCTGGGCACAAACTCCACGACACGATCAAGGGGCGCGTCGTCGTCACCGATCAAGATGATCTCGTCGAGTGCGCGGTGATGCTGCGCAGCGCCCTTCAGCACAAATTAGAGAAGCTTCACATTCCCAAGAACTGTCTCGACGTGCTCGCGCAGCAGATCTTCGGGATCGTGCTAGACGGCCCCATCTATGCCGATGATCTCTACGAGCTTGTCACGCGCAGCTACAACTTCGCTGAGCTCAGCCGCGAGCACTTCGACAAAGTCTTGGAGTATCTCGCCGGTGAGTACACGGACTTAGAAGATCGTCACGTCTACGCGAAGATCTATTATGACAAAGAGACAGGGCAGATTCGCGCGCGGGGGCGGCTCGCCCGCGTGCTCTATATGACCAACGTCGGCACGATTCCCGACGAATCGTATATTATCGTGAAAGCCGGGAACAAGCGCATCGGCCAGATCGAGGAGGGTTTTTTGGAGATGCTGCGCAAGCACGACACGTTCGTGCTCGGCGGCGAGACATATAAATTTAAGTTCTCGCGGGGGATGACCATTCAAGTTGAATCTGCAGACGAAGAGCGCGCCACCGTGCCCAGCTGGTTCTCGGAGATGCTCCCGCTGAGCTTCGAGCTCGCCCTCGATATTCAAGAGTTTCGTTCGGCTCTCTATGAGCTCTTTGCGCGCGGGGCATCCCCAGATGAGATCAAAGAGTATATTCGTTCAGAGTTACAGCTCGATGCGCGCGGGGTGGAGTCGCTCTATCGCTACTTCGCTGAGCAGCACAGATACTCGCGTCTGCCCCATCGTCGAAAGCTCTTGATAGAGTTCTATCACGAGGGCCCAAAGACAATCGTGATCTTTCACGCGCTCTTTGGACGCAGGGTGAACGACGCGCTCAGCCGCGCGTTGGCGTATCTGATCGCGCGCCGCGAGGACAAAGATATCGAGATCGCCGTAACTGATCACGGCTTTTATTTAGCGTATGAGGGCTCCGTGCGGGTGATGGAGGCGTTTGACTTACTGAAGGAGCGCGATCTGCGGGAGGTGCTGCGCGATGCGCTGCGGGACACGGAGATTCTCAAAAGAAGATTCCGTCACTGCGCCACGCGCGCCCTGATGATTTTGAGAAGCTACAAAGGGCGACGCAAGTCCGTGGGTCGTCAGCAGCTCAAAGCGTCTATCTTGCAG
>JAPWVB010000120.1 GCA_028275205.1 Candidatus Acetothermia bacterium | reverse complement strand
TCTTTGCGCTCCCGCAGTCGCCTCAGCTCTTCAAGCAGCTCTTGATGGTCGCGGGGTTTGAGAAGTATTTTCAGATCGCGCGGTGCTTCCGCGACGAAGATCTGCGGGCCGACCGCCAGCCCGAGTTTACTCAGTTAGATCTCGAGATGAGCTTCGTCTTTGACGAGCGCCCCATCGCTGAACTTATCGAAGAGCTGATCAGCTTTCTCTTCGAGAGGCACTTGGGGGTGCGCGTGCCGCGCCCCTTCCCCAGGCTCAGCTACGCCGAAGCGATGGATCGCTACGGCTCGGACAAGCCCGATCTGCGCTTCGGCCTCGAACTGATGGATCTCTCTCAAACCTTGAGCAACTCAGAGTTTCGCATCTTTTCGGAGACTGTCAAGAGTGGGGGAGTCATCAAAGGGCTCTGTCTGCCTGGTGGGGCCAAGTACTCCCGCAGCCAACTCTCAGAGCTAGAGAAACAAGCCCAAGCCCTCGGTGCCAAGGGCTTGCTCTGGGCGAAATTCACCGATCAGGGATTAGAGTCGCCCATCGCTAAGTTCCTCAACCCGCAGATCGTCGCAGAGTTACAACAGATCACCCAAGCGCGCCCAGGCGATCTTCTTCTCATCATCGCTGGGGAGCGCAAGATGACAAACACCGTGCTGGGGGCGCTTCGCGTAGAGCTGGGGCGTCGGGAGGGGCTCATCTCCAAAGGCCAATGGAAGTTCTGTTGGGTGCTGGACTTCCCGCTCTTTCAGTGGGACGAACAAGAGCAAAGACTCGTGAGCGAGCACCATCCGTTCACGTCGCCCAAGAGCGCAGATCTTGAGCTCTTGGAGAAAGACCCTCTCAAGGTGCGCGCTAACGCGTATGATCTTGTGCTCAACGGGGTGGAGCTGGGCGGGGGCAGCATCCGTATTCACAAGCGCGAGCTGCAGCAGAAGATCTTCGATCTATTGGGGCTTACTAAAGAAGAGGCGGAAGCGAAGTTCGGGTTCTTCTTGCGGGCGCTTGAATATGGGGCGCCGCCGCACGGCGGGATCGCCCTGGGGTTGGATAGAATGATTATGTTGATGGCCGGAGCTTCTTCTATTCGGGATGTGATCGTCTTTCCCAAGACGAATACCGCATATTGCCCGCTGACTGGAGCCCCAGTAGAAGTGAGCGAGAAGCAGCTGCGCGAGCTGGGGATTCGGGTGATTGGAGGAGAAAGCTCAGAGAGGGCAGCATGAAAACCCTGTGGCGCTCTGTGATCCCTATCGTTGTGGTGCTCTCGCTGGTGGTGTTGGCCGCGGGGATCTGCCGCGTCTCGTTTTTAGGGACGCGCTATGGCCCACCGTCGGAGCCCTCGGAAGAGTCGTCGAGCACCCTACGTACGTCTCCCCAAGACGGACAGAGCCTTGCCCCTCTGCTAGAGCAGGTCGTAAGCCTTACTGCTATAGCCTTGGTGCTCTTTGGGATTGTGGTATCGCTCCTTCGTCCCAAGTCCTTGTGGGAGGCGATCAAGCGTGTTCTCCCTGCAGCTCTGTGGTTCGCTGCGATCTTATTAATTCTCTTGCGTTGGCGCGACCGGCCATTCTTCAAAGAGCCAAAGGGCGCCCCTGCAGGTGTAGGGACTGTCCCTGCCGAGCCTAACCAGCACTTCCCAACACTAGAACAAGTTCACGTCCCCTCGTGGATTACGTTTCTCTTTGTGTTGGGGGTTCTGCTTGTGATTGGGGTGATGATCTTTGTCGCGTGGCGGCTGTGGCGGGCGCGCACTCGCACGACCCCCATCGAGGAGCTCGCTGATCTGACAAGGCGCTACGCCCAGGAGCTGCGCTACGGCGCGCCGGTGCACGAGACGATCTTGCGGTGCTATCGCGAGATGTGTCAGCTCCTCAGCGAGCGATTCCATCTAGAGATCTCGCGAGCCATGACCACCCGTGAGTTTGAGAAGCGCCTGGCGCAGATTGGGGTATTGGAAGAGCACATTGTTCGGCTGTCGCGGCTTTTTGAGTGGGCGCGCTACAGCCCCGCGCGCCCGACTCCAGAGCAGGAGCGCGAGGCGCTTCAACTTCTTGAGGAGATCACCCAGATCTACGGGCGCCGCGAGGTGTTTCAGACTGCATGACACGACGATGGCTATGGATGGGGATAGGACTTTCAGCCCTAGTTCTTGCCGGGGTGCTCACGTTCGCCTACGGCGAGGCGCTTCGTGAGCATCTCTTACGCCCGCTACTCTATGAGCTGTGGCTGTGGGAGCTGCGCGTAGCGAGCTTGCCCGTTGGGCTTGTTTGGATGATCTTTCTGATTGTAGGGAGCTTAGGGGTCTATATGACAGTTCTCGATCTGGTGCTGCAAGGACGCAAACACTCTCCTTCCCAAGAGAGCATCTCTCCCGTAGGGCCGGTGCAAGCTCTCGCGCATCGGATCGAGCTGGCGTGCCAGGGGGAACTCGCGCGCTGGAACGTCCATCGTGCTGTGGGCGATGTTGCGATCCAATGGATTATGCTGCGCCACGGGATGAGCGAATCTGGAGCGCGACAGCACTTTCAAGAGATCTTTCCCGAACTTTACAGCGAGTTAGACTTAGAGTTCCCCCGGTCGGCAGCGCGGCGCAGCTGGCTGTGGCTCAGCACCCATCTGCCGATCAGTCCTCAACAGAGAAGAGCCAGACTGCGTGAGATCTCGCGCCTCACGGAGATCTTAGAAAGCTTCGCCGGGGAGGCCTATGAAAGCGCTCGCAGCCATCGCTGAGAAAGCTCAACAGATCTTAGACGAAGTGGAGCGTGCTGTCATCGGCAAGCGCGCGGTTTTGGAGCACGTGCTCATCACGGTATTGGCAGGCGGGCACATTCTCTTTGAAGATTTGCCTGGCTTAGCGAAGACGCTGACGGCCAAGAGCTTCGCAACTGTCCTGGGGCTAGAGTTTAAGAGAATTCAGTTCACGCCGGATCTCTTGCCCGGCGACATCACCGGGACGTATATCTATGAGCGGCACAGCGGGCGGTTTGAGCTGCGCCCTGGACCAATCTTCGCCAATCTCATCTTGGCCGACGAGATCAATCGAGCTTCCCCTAAGACTCAAGCAGCCCTCCTCGAAGCGATGCAAGAGTTCCAAGTGACGCTCGAAGGGCA
>JAPWVB010000119.1 GCA_028275205.1 Candidatus Acetothermia bacterium | reverse complement strand
CTGACTGTTGGGTGGACACGGAAGAGTTTGCCCGTTACGAGCAACAGGGGCGCGCGGGTGAGCGTGTGGGGAATTGGCCCGCAGCGATTGAAGCTTACAAGAAAGCCTCACAGTTTTACCAGGGCGATTATCTTGCTGGGGATGAGGGTGACTGGGTCCATCTTATGAGAGGCCATTGGCGCGAACGGTATCTCTACGTGATGGCGCGCCTCGCAGAGTGCTATAGCCAGCTTGGTCAATACCACGAAGCTATCGAGGTCTGTCATCGCGCCCTCCAAGTCGATCCCCTTTACGAAGAGGGCCATCGTCAGCTCATGCTTTCTCACTATCACCGTGGGGAGCGCACCCAAGCGTTGCAAATTTACGAAGAATATCGGCGCCGGCTCGCTGAGGAGCTGGGCCTCTCGCCATCGCCGCGCATGGAAGAACTCCGTCAACAGATCATTCAAGGGAGGGCACTGGCTCCGCCAGGGCCTCCCCCCGAGGGCGATCCTGTCCCCTATTCGCTCGCGCAGCTGCCGTTCGTGGGGCGCGAAACTGAGAGTGCCCAGTTACAGAAATATCTCCAAGATGCGCAAGCGGGGCAGGGGTGCCTTGTGCTCATCAGCGGGGAACCTGGGGTGGGCAAGACCCGCTTGGCCCAAGAGGTCCTCAGAGAAGCTCAAAGAGATGGCGCGCTCGTCCTGTGGGGGCGCTGCCGCGAGGGCGCTGCGGAGCCGCCGTATCTCCCCCTGGTCGAGGCCCTGCGCGATGCAATCTCTCACTTTCGATATGAAGATTTCGCTCTGATCAAGCCCCTCTGGCTCGCAGAGATCGCTACACTTGTCCCGGAGCTGCGCACGCTTCTTCCCCAATTGCCCCAAAACCCTGCGTTAGACCCACACCAAGCCCAATGGCGCCTCTTTGAAGCTGTTGCACAACTCTTCAGCGAGCTGGCACGATCGCCCCGCTTGGCCAAACCCTTGGTGCTCTGGCTCGACGACCTCCAATGGGCTGCGCCCACGCTGCTTGACCTGCTCGATCACCTCTGCCATCGCCTCGCTGAAAGCCCCATCTGTATAATCGGCGCTTATCGCAGCACCGAAGTGACCGCGAACCACCCGCTTTATAAGAAGCTCATCACAGGGTGTCAACAGAGCCATCATCTGAGGCTCTCGCGGCTCCCCTACGCAGCCATCAAGCAGATGCTTTCCCAGGTCGGCCCCAAACTTCCGCCAGAACTCTGTCGCGTCATCTATCGCGAGAGCGAGGGCAATCCGCTCTTCGTGACCATGCTGCTGCAAGAGCTGTTCCACAGGAAGATCGTAACAGTTGCCGCCGACGGCAGGTGGGTCTGCCCAAAGATAGACCGACTGAGATCATTCGCCGCCCAGGGAATCACAGCGCTTTTCCGGCAGCGGCTCGCACGCTTGAGCCCCACTGAAGAGCGCGTGCTCCACCTAGCTGCTGTGATCGGGCGCGATTTCGATTATGAGCTGCTGCGGGCAGCGTGGGGGCAGTCCATCAGAGGACTGGACAACGCTCTCAGAGGGCTGTGTGAGCTGGGGCTGCTGGATGTCACTGGGCCGGAGCTGCGCTATGATTTTACGCACGACCGGCTGCGCGAGCTCGTCTACGACGAGATCGGCGTGGAAAGACCGCTCTTGCACCGGCGGGTCGCCCGCGCCTTGGAGCGGATCTACGCGCCAGAACTCGCAAGCTGCTCCGGGCGGCTGGCCTACCACTACGATCGCGCTGGAGAGTTTTCAGCTGCCTTGCGCTATGCTTCAGAAGCCCTGGAGCAAGCTGCTAGACAGTACTATTACGACGAGGCGCTGCAGATGGCAGAGATCGGCCTGCGGGCCGCAACCACGCTCGCCCGCTCAGATAGCGCTTTCGGAATTCTACTCAAGCGTATAGAGATCTATCATCGGCTGGGGAGGCGTTCCGAGCAAGAGCGAGATATCAAGGCTCTTTTTGCGCTGCAGCGAGAGCTCAAAGGGAAACTCACACTATCTCTACAAGCTGAAGCCTACCGAGCGCGAGCGGTCTTCTGTCGGGCTGTCGGCCGCTATAACGAGAGCACCAAAGCGGCCATGCAGATGCTGGCGCTCCTCCAACGATCAAGGGATCGCGCAGGAGAAGTAAAAGCCCTGCTGTTGCTGGGGTCATGTTACTGGGTGTGGGGGCGATATAGCCAAGCTCGCGTATACGCCGAGCGCGCTCGCGCCCTCAGCAAAAAGATGGGCGACCGAGAAAGCCTAGGAGATACCCTACACTTGCTGGGACAGATCAACGCCCATAGGGGGGCCCATCGCGATGCCTGTCGGAATTATCGCTCTGCCTTACAGATCCGTCAACAGATAGGCGATCAGCCTGGGATCGCCTACTCGCTCAACAACTTGGGGAACTATTATCGGGCGGCGGGAGAATACCACAGGGCTTTGAGCGCCTATAGGCAGTCTCTGGCGCTCTACGAAGAGATGGGCAACGAACAAGGGCGGGGGCGCGTCCTGAGCGACATGGCCGATTTGTACCGTTATCTTGGCTGCTATGAGCAGGCCCTGCGATATACCCAAGAGGCGTATGAGATTCAAGAGATTGTGAGAGATTTGGACAACAAGGCGCAGACCTTGATGGTGAGGGGACATGTGTTTGAAGGGTTAGGGCAGATGAGACAAGCTCTGAGTTGTTATCGTCAGGCGCGGGCTCTCTTCGAGCGAGTGAAGGACGTGCGGGGAGTCTGCCATGCCCTCAACAGCATCGGGTCAGTGTTGGGAAAACTCTCCCAAGCCGATCAAGCCCTGCGCTCGTACACGATGGCGCTCTCTCGGCTGCAAGCTATTGAAGCGCGCGATGTTCAAATTGAGTGTCTCACCGGCATGGGCCTTGTCTATCTGCAGCGCGGACAAAAAGCTAAAGCTCTCATCTGTACGCGACAAGCCGTTGGGCTTTTGGAGTGCGGGATCGGTCATGTAGCTCCTCAGCAGACTTACTTTGTACATGCTCAGGCGTTGCGGGCGAACGGGCACTTCGTGAAAGCAAAAGAATATTTGCGAAAATCCTACGAAGAGCTGCTGCGCCGTGCTCGCAGCATTCGCGACCGCAAGCTGCGCCGAAGCTTTCTCAG
>JAPWVB010000118.1 GCA_028275205.1 Candidatus Acetothermia bacterium | reverse complement strand
CCATGAAGGATCGTAACGCTGAACTGGGTCTAGCGACGATCTGCATGGGCGGCGGCAACGGCATCTCGCTTGCTGTACAAAGACTATGAAAGACTTGTGGATCTGGCTTATTGTTGCTGCTGCAGCGGGGTTTCTCGCAGCGTATCTCGTGCTTCAGCCTGGGCGCGAGCGCACACTTACGCCTCAGGCGGTTCCAGCTCCCAAAGTTCTCTTGGACGAGCCGGCCAAGGGCGCGGAGGACGCCCCGGTGACGATCATCGAGTTTGCGGATTTTCGCTGCGGCTTCTGCCTGCGGCACTTCGTCCAGACGCTGCCCGCTCTCGAAGAAGAGTATATTGCGACTGAGAGGGTGCGCTACATCTTCCGCAACTTCCCCATCCTGGGGGTGCAGTCGCGCTGGGCGGCACTCGCTGCCGAGTGTGCCCATGAGCAAGGGCGCTTCTGGGAGTATCACGACAAGCTCTTCACGCTAGCTCAGCAAGGCCAGGAGCTCCTTCGGTCGCGCTTGAAGAGCGTCGCGGCGGAGCTGGGGTTGGATGTTGCGCAGTTCGATAGCTGTCTAGATTCTTCAAAATATCTCGACGAAGTCCAAGAAGATCTTGCTGCGGGGCAGAGCGCCGGGGTCACGGGGACCCCAGCGTTTCTCATCAACGGGCAGCTGCTCGTTGGAGCGCAGCCCATCGAGAAGTTTCGCGAGCTGATCGAGCAAGAGCTCGCTAAGAAAAAGTAAGCTCAGCACAGCTGGACTTCCTTCCTGTCGGAAAGGAGGAGTGCTGCAGGGGTTATATATACGCAGCACTTGCTTATGGGAAAGCAGGAGCTGTGGGAGGAAGTCTTGGAGCAGGGCTGGAATCCTCAGAGAATCCAGGCCTTCGTCCGTTGCTATGGGGCGCTGGTTCGGGCTAGTATCTTGTATCACCTGCGGCGCTACGGAGACCTTGGAGCCCTGGAAGCGCAACTGCGCGCATTAGAAGAGGTTACGGCAGGCCGAGCCGATCGGCGGGGCATCCCAGGGGAGTGGCTCGATCTCGCACAAGAAATCTGGCAAGGGGTCTGGCTTGAGATCTTCGCCGAGGGCGCTCCCTATCTCAAACGGTATCGGTGTTATATCGAGCGTCAGCAGCGAGAGGGGAAGCCGGTGCGCCCCTTCCGCGATTATTTAAAGGGCTTGGTCTGGCATGTCTTCCTAAAGAAAGCCGAAGATCGCTCAAGCGAACGTGCGCTTCCGTGGGCACAAGCCCCTCCAGACGTCGAAGACCCAGAAGCTTGGCTGGAGGCGCAAGCCTCGTGCCCACCTTGTGAGCCCCCTCCGCTCAGTGTGGAGCTTGATATCTATTGGGATCAGCTCCTGCGTTGTCTCAAGCCTGAGCCAAAACGCATCGAGCAAGATTTGATTCAGTTAAGACGCGAGCCCGCTACCGTCTTGTGCTGGGCCTGCGCCGTGCTCAAGCGCCAACTTGAGGGCGGATCCCTTGAGAATCTACAGGCGTTCATAGCGTTCTTTTGTAGTCAGCGTGGGCGACAGCGCTCCGGCCCCCCTCTCGAAGGGCTCACCCCACACGATCTCAATTTGGAAGTTGTCGCAGGACGGTACTGGCGCTGGGAAGAAGACATCTGTCGCCTCTTTGGCAAACAGATTCGCAAAGACCGCGTGATGAGCCAGATTCACGAGCTTCTGAAGGCCTCTCCCTATCGCGATCTGCTGAGCTCCGAGGGTGAGTGAGATGGAAGAATTCGAGCGTTTTTTGCAGAAGGCCCAACAGCTCCAAGAGATAGACCCCCAGGAGCAACATGTTTCAGAGTCGCTCCTCACGGCCTATGTGTACGAGCAATTGCTCGATGAGCAAGCTAGCCGTGTCGCGGCTCACTTAGTCCAGTGTGCGCTGTGCTCAGAGAGGGTCACAGCGCTGCGCGCTGAGAGGGCGCGCCTAGAGCAGAGTCTTGCACCGTATTTACAGATGTCCGCTACGCGAAAGCCCTCGCGCATGGCGTTCAGTCTTGTTGGGGAGAGTCTCCAACGCTGGTGGAAGCTCTTCGCGCCCTGGCAGCCGGCGCTCGTCCATGCGGGAATCTATGCTGCGGCTGCTGTTGTGCTCTTTTGGGCGAACGCTTGGCTAGATAGAGTATTAATTTCACCGCCCGCGGGGACTCCGCCGCTGGAGCCGTGGTGGGCTCCTCTCGTTCGCTATGCGCCCTGGCTCTTGGTCCCCTGGGCAGTAGGACTGATAGCGCATTGGATCTCTTGCTGGCGCAAGGGTCGCAGATGAGGGGGTCTCTATGAGAAGTGTTAGGCGATTATGGCTTCTTGTGGGAGTGCTCTTCTTTGGGGTTCTCTGGGCGGTGTGGGCTGCGACGTGGGTGGGTTTTTGGGGCGGGCAGTCGCTCTATCCGGGCACGGAGCGCTACGAGAAGGGGCGCTGGGAGAAGCCGCCCATCTGTTATGAGTTTCGCGACACGGCAGCGAAGTCATGGACAGACGCTGAAAGAAGAGTCGCCCGCGCCGCCGTCGGCGAGTGGAACTTACGCGTGGGCACAATAAAAGAGCGCACAGACCCACAATGTGCGGGCCGCGAAAGCGATATTGTGCTCTTGTGGGCTTCTGAGGATTTCTTCCAAGACGATGATTTCAATCGTGATGGGATGAGGCTTTGGCTGGGAGGTGCGGCAGCAGTTTATATTCCCATCTGTGTCGCCCCGCCGCTCAACTGGGAGCCCTGTCCTGATCTCCAAGCAGCAAAGATCTTAGATCGGTGCAGCGTCATCGCGTTCCGCGTGAGAGAGCTGCAGAATTGGTTCGTAGACCCTACTCCGGAGAGCGACGAGGAGTTTGGCCTTCAGGACGTTCAGCTATGTGGGGTGCCGAAGAAGATGCTCAAGGCCAAGCCTGGTGGGCCGGCCTTCGGCAAGCAAGATTTTTATACGATCGTGCTGCATGAGTTTGGACACGCCTTAGGGCTCATTCACTCTGGAGGGTGCGATCGGAATCTCTTCACTCCCAAGCCCCCTACTGATCCCAAAGACGACGATGGCAGCGTGATGTGGGAGGGGGTGCTTCGGGAGCGGCGGGAGTTTGCGCAAGAGACGCCGGCTCCTCATCTCAGCTGGAGCGA
>JAPWVB010000030.1 GCA_028275205.1 Candidatus Acetothermia bacterium | reverse complement strand
CCGTGGTGCGCGTTCATGTGGGCTCGAACAACCCGATCAAAGCCCAAGCGGTGAAGAACGTCTTCGAGCGAGTTTTTGGGCCGACGGAAGTCCGTCTTCTCCCTGTGGAGTCGGGCGTGCCTGGGCAGCCCTTCGACGACGACACCGTTCGCGGGGCCTGCGAGCGCGCCCGCAAAGCCCTCCAAGACGCGGATTTCGGCGTGGGGATCGAAGCCGGGCTCATCTGGAACAGGGAGCTGAAGCTCTACTTTGACGTGCAGTTCTGCGCTATCATCAGCCAAGATGGGAAGCTCACCGTGGGGCACGGAGCGGGGTTCGTCTATCCTCCGCGAGTCATCAAAGAGGTGCTTCAGGG
Organism: Candidatus Acetothermia bacterium; assembly: GCA_028275205.1. Classification (GTDB taxonomy): domain Bacteria; phylum Bipolaricaulota; class Bipolaricaulia; order RBG-16-55-9; family DRXL01; genus JANXCC01. The sequence continues at coordinate 13,501 of JAPWVB010000030.1, read as the reverse complement.
CCGCACCGTGGGCGAGGTCATGAGCGAGTTGACGGGGATCGAGAAGATCGGGCACAAAGGGGGCGCCATCGGGTATCTTTCGAAAAATCTGCTCACGCGCGAGCAGCTCACCGAGCAAGCCGTGCTGATGGCGCTCATCCCGAGAATTCGCCCGGAGCTCTATGCGCCTTGAGTTTTGGCTCTTTTTGCTCTTCGTGGCCTTGGGGAGCCTGCCGCCGCTCTCCCCCGCTCGCTCTGGCTCTCCCCCTGCGCCGCCGACGCCTCCCCCGACGACGCCCCAGCTTCCACCCAAGATCTCAAAGCACTTCACGGTCAAAGATTATTTTGTCTTTATTATCGTTATTGACGGTCTTCGGCCCGATGCGCTGCAGCGGGCCCAGACCCCCAATCTCGATCGGCTCTGGCAATCGGGGCTCTACAGCTGGACCGCCCAGACCGTTATGCCCAGCTTGACTCTGCCCGCCATTGCTTCGCTTTTGAGCGGCGTCCCTCCGGAGCGCCATCGAATTCTTTGGAATCATTGGGCTCCAGAGTTGGGGCGCATCAGCGTGCCCACGATCTTCGAGATCGCCCAAAGCGAAAATATCCCAACAGTCGCGTTTGTGAGCAAGCGCAAGCTGGAGCATCTCTTCCACCTCCAAACCCCGCTCTTCGTTGTGAATAACGATGCCAAAAGAGTGATCGAAGAGGCCGTTCAGTATATTGCTGAGCATCGCCCGCGCTTAGTATTTCTTCATCTGTCGGACGTGGACGACGCCGGCCATCGCTACGGCTGGATGACCCTCAGACAGCTCCAAGCCGTGGAGCGCGTGGACGAGGCCCTAGGGCTTCTGCTCAAAAGTCTCGAAGACTTACAGATTCTCAATGACTCTGTGCTCATAGTCACGGCCGATCACGGAGGACACGGGCGCATCCACGGCACCGACGATCCCAGAGACATGACAATCCCGTGGATCTTATGGACTGCTGATATCGAGATTGGGCGCGAGTTGACGCAGCCCATCCGCATCTACGACACAGCGGCGACGGCTTTAGCGGCCTTGGGGCTGGTCATCCCTTCCGATTGGCTGGGCATCCCCGTCCTAGAAGCATTTCCCAAGGCGACGCTCCAGACGGAGCGCCCGTGATGTTTGAAAGCCCCCACGCTTCTGCTATAATTGATAATGCGCGAGTGCGCATGATCCTTGACAGATGGGGGTGTACTGGATTCGACGGGGATGCGGCAGGGAGGCTGCAGGCGGAGTTGCGGCCACCTCCTAAAAACGGCCGATGGCCAAGAAGTGCCAACACTTTTGCTTACGCCACTGCTTCTCTGAACTAACGAGAAGCATCTCTCACGGGGGCTCAGCCCGTCGGCTCTCGTGAGGGATCGACTGAGACGGGCTGACCGCGCGCTCGGCCCCAGGGCGCGTGGGAATCTCCCAGCGGGGCTCGGATCAGCCGATCCTGTTCGGTGGGAGCGGCTGATCTCAAACCAAGACACCGGACTAAGCCTGTAGATGCCGAACGAAAGCATCTCCGGACGCGGGTTCGACTCCCGCCACCTCCACCAAACTGTCTATGCGTCTCCGGATTTTCGTTGGGCTCTTGTGGGTGAGCTTGGGGGTCGCCCTTGTGCTGGGGCAGTCCCAAGCTCAGTCTTCGTTTATCGCCTACGCCGAGCTTGAGAGCTCGATTAACCCCATCACAAAAGATTTTCTGCTGCGCGTCATCACCGAAGCGCATCGCGACGGCGCGTCGCTCTTGGTGATTCGTCTGGACACCCCCGGCGGGCTGTTAGAGTCTACCAAAGACATGGTCACGGCGATCTTAAATTCCCCAATTCCCATCGTGATCTGGGTGGGGCCTGCGGGGGCGCGCGCGGCATCCGCCGGGGCGTTCATCACGATGGCTGCGGACATCGCCGCGATGGCCGAGGGCACCAACATCGGCTCTTCGACCCCGATCTCCCTCGGCCCTGCCCCTAGCGAGGGCGAGAGCCAAGACGACCCCGCCCGCAAAAAGATCTTAGAGTTTGTGGCTTCTGAGGCGCGCAAGATCGCGGAAAAGCGCGGGCGCTCCAAAGAATGGGCCGAAAAATTCGTCCTCGAGGGCAAGTCGCTCACGGCCAAAGAAGCCCTGCAGAATAATATCATCAATCTCATCGCCAACAACCGTGAGGAGCTGCTCAAACAGCTCGACGGCTACGAGCTGCAGCGCGATGGCCAAACAGTTCGACTCCAGACGGCGGGGATGCCCCTCAAAATCTATGAGCGCACCTTCAAAGAGCAAGTGATGAATTACTTGGCAGACCCCAATGTCGTCTATTTGCTGTTGACGATCGGGATCTATGCGCTGATTGCAGAGTTCTTCACGCCCGGCTTTGGGGTGGGGATCGGGGGGGCGATCTGTCTGTTGTTGGCGTTGCTGGGGCTGCAAGTCCTGCCCTTCAATATTGCGGGGTTGGCGTTCATTCTCTTGGGCGCAGCGCTGATGGTCATTGATCTCTTCGCGCCGACGCACTTGGCTCTGACTATTGGGGGAGTGATCTCGCTGTTGATCGGCTCGTTTATGCTCTTTAACTTCGAGAGCTTTGAGGCTCCAGCGTTGGGCCTCTCGCCCATCAGCATCTTTGCGACCGTGGGGACGATCACCGTGCTATTCGTCTTTATGGTCACGAAGGGGCTCTTGATCCAGCGCAAGCCGGTAGCGACGGGCAAGGAGGGGATGATCGGCATGGTGGGCACAGCTCGGGACGAGCTCAACCCCAGCGGCATGGTCTTCATCATGGGCGAGTACTGGAGGGCCACAGCTATAGATGGGCCGATCAAAGCCGGAGAGGCCGTGCGCGTCGAACGGGTCGAGAACGGGAAGCTCATTGTACGGAAAGCTTAAGTTGAGGAGGGTGTCATGCAAAAGACGCTGGGGGTTGTGGGAGCATTTGTCGTCCTCGCAGTGATTGCTTGGGCGCTGTGGTACATCTCTACGGCGCCGCGTTCCAGTCCACCTTTATCGAAGCCGGAGCCAACGGTGACCATCAATCCCGATGATTACCCCAAACTTCAAGATCGTCTGGCGGAGCTCGTCGGCGCAGCTGATCCTAAGGCGTTTGCCAAGGAGCACGGCTTCGAGCAAGACCTCCAGGACGGCAAAGTTCGCATAGTGATCGAAGCGACCAACCCTGAAGCCCTCGAGGAGCTGCGCTGGGCTGTCGAAGCCCTCGACGGCACGGTCGAGACAGATTATGAGAATCAGCTGCAAGCGCTGGTGCCCATCAAAGCGCTGCTCAAGCTCGCTACGCACCCACATATTGAGTTCATCCGGCTGCCTGTCAGGCCCAAGCCCGACACCAAGTAAGCCCGGTTACTGTCAGACACCAAAGTCAGTTTGGTATAATAGCGCCAACTGAGTTTTGCTCTAGAGAGGTGTGTTTATGAAAAAGCTGCTCGTCGTAGCCGTGCTCGTGGCTATCGCGTTGGCTCCCACCCAGGCCCAGCAGGACGTTCGCCCATTGAAGATTCAAGATGTGCTCGCGGAGATTTTGACGGCGTTCGAGTCGGGAGCGGAGCTGCCGACTCTGCCCGCCAACAAGCCCGAAGACTTAAGAGCCGGGAGAGTGCGGATCGTGCTCGAGGCCGCAAGAGCCTCTGACGTCCGCGAGATTGAATCCCGTGTGGCGGCGCTGGGAGGGCGCGTCGAGGCCGTCTATCAGAATCTCGTCCAAGTATTCGTCCCAATCAAAGCTGTGAACGCCCTGGCGGGGCTGAGCGCGGTCTCGTGGGTGCGCACGCCGCTCACGCCCATCTGGGAGCAGGGGTTCACGGTGAGCGAGGGTGTGCGAGTGATCGGGGCCAATCTGTGGCACGACGCGGGGATCAAGGGCCAAGGGGTCAAGGTCGCTATCATAGACGGGGGCTTTAAGGGCTATCAAAGACTCTTGGGGAGTGAGCTGCCCCCGGCCGAGCGCGTCATCGTTCGGTCGTTCAACCGTGACGAAGACATCGAGGCCGATGAGCGCCACGGCACGGCCGTCGCTGAGATCGTCTACGATCTCGTTCCCGAAGCGACGTTTTATTTAGTCAACTTCGGCACCGATGTCGAGCTGGGGCAAGCTGTAGATTTTCTGATCTCCGAGGGCGTCCATGTCATCAATACGTCGTTTAATTTCTTTGGGACGGGCTGCCCGTGGGAGGGCACAGGAATCATCGAGCCCATCGTGAAGCGTGCGCGCGACGCCGGGATCTTTTGGGCAGTCTCGGTGGGCAATCACGCTACAGAGCATTGGCAGGGAGTCTTTGACGATCCCGACAAAGACGGGTTTCACAATTTCTTAGGTGACGACGAGGGCCTCACGCTCGATGTGGACGCCAACGAAGTCGGCGAAGTCATTGCTGTGCTCAGCTGGGAGGACAAGTGCGGGAAAGCTACGGAGAACTATGAGCTTCTGCTCTTCGACGATGCCGATCGGCGCCGCGCGAGCGGGAGTCAGTTGCGTTCCGGCTGGCCCTCGCGCCTGCTCTTCTTCACCGTGCGCGAATCGGGAAGATATCACTTGAAGGTTCGCCAGCGCACCGCGACCAAGCCCGCCGCACGACTTGATATCTCCGTGATAGATATTGAGCCGGAGTATTCGGTCTGGGAGGGGAGCGTTGGGGCGTTCGAGCCAGCTATATCCCCGAGCGCGTTCAGCGTCGGCGCGACGGATTTTCGCAACGACTCTTCGCGACGCTACAGCTCGCGCGGGCCCACCAAAGATGGGCGAATCAAGCCCGATTTCGCCGCCCCTGACGGCGTGCGCACCTCGACATTCCGGCCATTCTTCGGCACGTCAGCCGCCAGCCCGCACGTTGCCGGCGCGGCGGCTTTGGTCAAGAGCGCCCGACCCAACTGGGGCCCAAAGGAGATCGCGGACTTCCTCGCGTCGCGCGCTGTAGACCTTGGCGACGCTGGCCCAGACAACACCTACGGAGCGGGGCGGATCGCGCTCGGTGAGCCCCTCAAAGAAGAGAAGCCCAAAGCCCTCACCCTCGCGGTCTTCCCCGAACGCTTGAAGTTCGTCGCCCAAGCCAACGGCCCGGCCCCCGCGCCGCAACTGTTGGAGATCTCTGGTGCGGGGGAAGGAGAGCTCATCTGGAGCGCTCAATCTTCGTCAGATTTTCTGAAGCTCTCCTCATCGAGCGGCGTCGGACGGGCGCTCGTTCTAGTCAGCTTGGATATCACTAACTTAGCTGTGGGCACGTACGAGGGTGCTATCACGATCACTGCCGAGGGCGCGCAGAACAGCCCGCTCACTATACCCGTCGAGATCCAGATCACCGAGGGCACACCCGTCGGGAATCTGATCTCGCTCTTCTTCAGCAAGCTAGAGTTTGTCAATCCCTCGGCGTGGGCGCGCACCAGCGACGGTTGTCTCGTCTACTCTAATAATAGCGCCGAAGCGCAGCGCCTCCGCGTGACGCTCGCCGACGGCAGCACCGTGATGGAGTACGACGTGCCGGCGGGCAACGCCGTGACGGCGTGTGGGAATGTGCTCTATATAGACTTGAGGCAGAAGTAAGCCAGTGTCATCAACTTAACCCCTCACCCCTATTCCCCTCTCCCTCAAGGGGAGAGGGGCTAGGGGTGAGGGTGAGCTTGACACTTCGGGCAAAAGTACGTCCCGCGCCCGCCCTGCTCGATGCGCACGATCTTCGCGCGGCAGCGCACGCACGGCTCGCCCGCGCGATCGTAGACCCGCAAAAAATTCTGAAAATTTCCGGCCTCGCCCGTCAGCACCCGATATGTCCTCACCGACGTCCCCTGCTCGGCGATCGCTCGTGCGAGAATTCTCTCGATTTGCGTAAAAAGCCGTCGCGCTTCGGCTTTTGAGAGAGTATTGGCTGGGCGTCTTGGATGGATCTTGCTGGCAAAGAGCGCCTCGCACACGTAGATATTTCCAATTCCCGCGATCTTGCGCTGGTCGAGTAAAAGCTTTTTGATCTCTTGCTCGGACTGCAAGATGGCCCAAAAGTTCTCGAACGTATAGCTCGGCTGAAACGGCTCGATCCCCAGCCCAGCTAACGGGGGAAGATTCTCAATATCGGCACTCGGAACAAGATGGAGCGTCGCCAAGCGCCGCGTGTCGCTGAAGTAGAGCGTCTTGTTTTGGCTGAACTCAAAGACAAAGCGCGGATTTTTTATGGGGCGCAGCGTGGGCCAGCCCGTCATGCGCAGGTGCAAAATAGCTGTGTGCTCCCCGAAATCCAAGAGCAGGAACTTCGCGCGACGCCGCACCGCGCGCAAGCGGCGGCCGACGAGCGCTCGGCGCAGTTCTCGCTCCGAGGCGTTCTGCAAAAGACGAGGCTCATAGATGTGCAGAGCTTGGAGCGTCTTGCCCTCTAGCTCTTGGGCTAAGGCGCGACGAAGCGTCTCGACTTCGGGCAGCTCAGGCATTTTATAAATATCTTCGTCTGGACTGTGCACTGTGCCGCCTACCGGCAACGCGATGAACAGCCCAGACGAAGTCTGACCCTACCAGCACCGATGCTCAGTCACACTCAGAGAAGCCGCAGTCGTTACAGATATAGCAGCCGTTGGTGAACATCAAGATGCCCCCACAGCTTGGGCACAATTCGACGTCGCGCTTGGCGTCGTGGCCGTTGGACCCGCTTGGCTGCAGTGGCCGCGGCTTCACTTCTTGAAGCAGCGTCAGCTGCTCCCCGCCCCGAAGGTACTCCGCGATCGCCTTGGCGATGGCATCGGGCACGGAGAAGACCACCGTGCCGTCCTCTTGCACCACGGGGCGCGAGCCACGGATCAAACTCAACTGATCGATGATCGCGCTGGGCTTGACCCCAGAGCGCAGGGCAAGCGAAATGAGACGCCCAATGGCTTCGGTGAACGCCGCCGTCGACGTGCCAGACTTGCCCAACCCTTGCACGAAGACCTCAAAGATCCCCTCTTCATCTTCATTGACGGTGATGAAGACCGTGCCCAGCTCCGTCTTCATGCGATAGGTCTTGCCCTTGGCGACCCTGGGGCGCGGGCGGGGCACCAGCGTGGCACGCGCGGGCTTCTCGCCCTCCTTGGCTTCTTTGGTCAGCAGAATCCCCTCGCGCGAGCCCTCCCTGTACACGGTGATCCCCTTGCACCCGGCCTTCCAGGCCTCAAAGTAGATATCCCCAATCGTCTCCGGCGATACGTCCTTGGCCAAGTTGACCGTGCTGGAGATCGCGTGATCAATGTGCTTTTGGATAGTCGCCTGCATCCGCACCCGCATGATGGGCTCGATCTCGTGCGCCGTGACGAACGTCTTGGGCAGCTCGTTGATGTGGGAGAGCCCCATCTTCTCCATATATTCGCGCACGAGGGGGTGGCTCACTTCAAATTCGCTCTTGCTGAGAGACTTCGATTTGCGCACGTAGCTGAGCGAGAAGATCGGCTCAATCCCCGAAGAGCAGCCCGCTAACACCGAGCCGGAGCCCACCGGGGGCACGGTGAGCAACGCCGCGTTGCGCAGCCCATTGCTCTTGATCTTCTCGATGAGAGATCTATCGAGGCGCTTGATGAACGCACTCCGCAGGTGCTGCTCGCAGTCGAACGCGGGGAACGTCCCCTTCTCCACAGCGAGCTCGGTGCTCTCGTCGTAGACGATGTGCTTGATGCGCTCAAAGAGTTTATCGGTGAACGCGATCGCTTCGTCGGAGTCGTATTTGAGCCCCAACTTAATCAGCATATCGCCAAAGCCCGTAAACCCCACGCCGATGCGGCGCGATCGCAACGACGCCTCGCGCTGGGCCGGCAAGGGATGTTTGTCGGCGTTGTAGTCGAGGACATCATCCAAGAAGCGCACGGCGTAGCGCAACGCTTTCTCTAAGGTGGGCCAATCGATCCGGGCGTTGGGGGTGAAGCTGTCGAGCACAAACTTCGAGAGATTGACATTGCCCAGACAGCATGCTCCATAGGCTTCAAGGGGGATCTCAGAATTGCTCACGATCAGGCCATTCCCCAAGAACGACTTGGTATCGAAGACCGTCAGGTCGTAGACGGGCTCACAGAGATCTTCTGGGACGACGCGCGTGACTTTGGTAGTAGTGGTCACGGGGCGGAGCGGCATGGTGCGGTGCGCTAGCAGCGCCGCGATCTTGCGCTGGCGAGCTGTGAGCGCACTCCCAATATACCGAGCGAAGCGCTCCAAGCACGGGTAGCTTGTGATGCAGAGCTTATAGAGATCATGCTTCGATTGGTAGATGCGCTCCTCTCCACCGACGGTGCGGTAGCGGAACGGCGTCGTCCGGCGTCGGTTCTTGTCGGCAGCCTTGTAGACGGTGATGCTGGAGAAGATGCCAAATTGCAAGAGCAAGAGCTGTACTTCCCGGATGAGGCGCTCGGAGATCGAGGAGAGTGCGATCATGGGGCGCTGCGAGGGAGTGGAGACCGTGCCGTCGGCGTCGAAGAGGCCGCGCAAGAACGCAGCCGTGATCTCCTGCGGGGCGCGGAAGATCGGCTCTGGCACGTGCTTGGCCACACCCTTCTCCGGGTGAAGCCCAAGCTGCTGGAGCAGGCGTTGGAACGGTGCGGCAAAGATGCTAATCCAGCTATGCTGCGTGCCGGGACGGCTCTTGAGGGTGCATCCCCTCCCCAGCAAGCTCTCTGTGACTCGTGAGAAGATCGCGTGAAGCTCTGGCGCTTCTTGCGCGTTCATGTGAAGATCCAGACGCTTGCTGTGCGATCGGCCATCTTTGGACTTCGTATGAGTCGTGTAGCTGCCGTCCCCCACGGCGTATCCCAGCAGATACGCCAAGTCCTCCGTCCAGCGCGTGGGGATATTCATTAAGCGATAGTGAGCATCCCGACGGCGCGGCTGGACGTAGCTCTCATCAATGTGCAGCTCCCATGAACGATCGCTGAAGATTTGCTTTATCCAATTTTCATCGTTCAGATCAGGGAGGGCTAAGATATCCCCAGGGCGCAGCTCGTCTATGCGCTTCCAGCCGTACGACTGGTGCTCCCTGTCATACTCTGAGCTGTTGAGCACCTTGACCTTGTGATCGCACGTGCCTCGGAGGATGAAGCCGCTGGAGGTCTCGACCCGCCAAATCGGCTTGATTCCCGTGAAGGCCACGCGATCCGCAACGACCGCATCAATGCCCTTTTTGTCTTGGGCGCGACGATCAATGAGCACGCGCGGCATCTGGCGCGTCAGCGTCGCCGAGAGCACAAGCTCATCGAGCCGGATCAACCCCTGTGGCGTGAAGACGCGCGTCTCCCCGGTGAGGCTGCATGGGTTGGTGGTGATCACTTCCATCCCATTGTATTCGGTGGTCGACTCGCGCTTGACCGTGTCCCAGAAGATCACCCCCGGTTCAGCCGAGGCCCAGGCGTTCTTCACTAACTTCTCCCAGATCTCGCGCGCGCGCACTCTCCTCTCGAAGCGCCCGATCCTTTCGTTCTCGTAGCGCAAGAGAAACTCTTCGTCGCGCTCGACAGCCCGCATGAACTCGTCGGTGACCCGCACGCTGATGTTCGCGTACTGGACTTTGCGGCGCTCCGGGTCGTTCTTGATCTCAATGAAGTCGAGGACGTCGGGGTGGTCAACGCTGATGGTGATCATGAGGGCGCCGCGCCGGCCCGACTGCCCGATCGTCCCCGTGGTCGTGGAGAAGAGCTCCATGAAGCTGACGGAGCCAGAAGAGTAAATCGCCGAATTGTTGACGGGCGAGCCCTTGGGGCGCAGGATCGAAATATCGGTGCCCACTCCTCCGCCAAGTGAGTACGTTCGTGCAGCTTCTTTGCACCACTCGAAGATCCCCTCGATCGAGTCCTCTTTGATGGGAATGACGTAACAGTTATGGGCTACTGCGAACTCGGCAACAAACGAATGATCTTCGGCGACGCTTAAGTCATAGACCTTCAAGCGGTGAGGGGCAGTCCAACCACATTCTTTGACTTTGACGAAGAGCTCACCGTCGAGCACCTTATAGAAATAATTCCGCGAAGCCTCAGCGAAGGAGGACTCGTACTCCCAGTCCCCTGCCAGCCACGCTTTGAGCGCCTGGACGTAGCGCTGGGTGCCGATGTGGATCCACATGCCGCGATGTCGTGTGTATTTGAGCACTCCCTCCCAGCGGAGGGAAGCGACGATGCCCAGCCGCAACAAGATGCAAAAGATCTGCAGCATCAAATACGGGTTGGCGAGGAAGATCTTGATGGAGTTCTCGCGGATCACCCCATCTCCCTTGAGGAGCCCCGCGAGGAATGCTTTCTGAAACCGCCGCGGTGCCGTCAAGAACCACGAGGGCAGCTCGCGTTCATGAGCCTTGATACCGTGAGAGAAGAACGCCCGCACAAACTGTGCTAACAGCTTGCTGTGCACGTACACGCGCAGCCAATGCCCCGGCTGATCGGTGCGCTCCTGAATGGTCGCTTCCAGGCCGAAGAGCTGCCGCGTGAGCGCACAGAGAGTTTCGGCGTAGGAATGCTCGTCTTTACTGAAGGTGAAGTAGACGCTGGAGTCGGTAGTCCCGCCCTCGGCCACAAAGAACCCCAACCATAACCCCAGGCGCTCGTCTACCGGGATTTTTCTGCGCACTCGCTTGCTCTCCTTGACCCCTAGCGCGCCATTGCCCCCAACAAACGCCGTCGCTGTGTAGATGGATTCATCTTCGGGAACCGCGTCGTCTACGTAGTCTGTAAGATCGAGCTCTGTGGGGGCATGGGTCTCCTCGATGCGTCCCACCCGCACGTAGTGCCTTGGGGTGAGCTCGCCCGCGGTGATCCAGCGCACTTGCTTCCCATCAAATGCGAGAAACCGATGCTCCTTCGTCGCATAGATCGTGGTGTATCCCAGATACCACAGGCGGATGGAGCGCAACGGCTCTTCAATCTCGCGGCTCATTGTATGGATCACGGGGCGGAACCGATTCCGATGGGTCAGGACTTCCTCGCCAACTTCGATCTGTTCGATAGGCTTTGGCCCGTGGCGGGTCCAGATCTGCGTGCCGGCGGGGAAGCAATTGAGCAAGGTGGCGCGTCGGGGCTGCCCCGCGCCAAACATGATGCGCCCCCCAGGGATGAAGCGAAAGTCTTCTAACAGCCAATAGAACTTCTTCTCCCACTCGCGGCGCTTCTTCGCATCCGGTTCTACGGACGCGATCTCGCGCGCCACCCGCTCCCACATCTGTATGGGGGTCTTCTCGATGATCTTGCCCGACAGATCCCGCAGGGCATATTTGTCCAGAAAGCAGCGGATGCGCAACTCGTCGCCACCGAAAAACTCCAGCGTCTCCGGGGCAATCTCCGTCGTCCTCGGTGTGCTGAGCTCCTGCGCCATCAGATGTTCCTCCTTCTGCGCAACGCCGCGTCATGATCGCTCGTGGCTCTCTCGGTCGCACACACGGTGGGCCGATGAAAAGTCCCTTCGTATGTAGATTATAACGCGCCTGCGGCGTGCCGCAACGTGATGTACGCTACACTCGTGGCCCATTATGGGGGAGAGGCTCTCCCCTGTCAAGGGCGACAGCCGTCACAGATTTTCAATAACAGTAGGCCCTTCCCGTCAGATTGTGGTCGTCTCCCCAGGATGCAGGATGATGACTTTCGTTTCGGTGCGCGACTCCACTTTTGCTCGGAACTGCTGGGGGTCCTGCTGGATCGCCGGCAGGGTGTTATAGTGAATGGGGATGACGATCTTGGGTTTGAGCAACTGAACGGCTTCGACGGCCGCGTCGGGGTCCATCGTGTAGTAGCTGCCGATGGGGAGAAACGCGAGATCTAATCCGAGCTTTCCGATGAGCGCCATGTCACCAAAGAGCGCGGTGTCGCCCGCGTGGTAAATTTTTTTGTTCTCAAGGGTCGTGAGCACGATCCCGCAGGGTTCGCCCAAGTAATGTCCGTCATGGCTGGAGCTATGAACTGCCGGGGTGAGCTGCACGGTTCCGAACGCAAAGCGGCTGGGCCCGCCGATGTTCATCCCGATGGCCTTGGCGCCCTGGGACTGACAGTACGTGGCTAATTCAAAGATGGCGATGATCGGGGCGCCGGTGCGCTTGCTGATGGGGATGGCGTCGCCAAGATGATCCGCGTGGCCGTGAGTCAAGAGAATCGCATCGGGCTGAAAATCTTCGGGCTTGTGCTTGGCGACGGGGTTGCCGGTGATGAACGGGTCTATGAGTAGAGAGTGCTTGTCGGTTTTGATCTCGACGGCAGCGTGACCGATGAATGTGACTTTCATACACGGGACCTCCTTGTGTGTTAAGTTTACCGGAGTTGGCAGCCTTGCGCCAGGGCGCTCCATCAGCGTGAGGAGATCGAGGCGGCCGGGCGCACGGCCGGCAGCAGAGAGAGCCTGCCCTGCCGCTATACGTCGTTTGAGGTGCCCATCGTCAAGAAGGGGAAGATCCAGGGATGGAAGCCTCTGCGCAAGGTCGAGCTTGTGAGCAATCTCTCGGAGCGCGACTGGCAAGCGGGCTACGACGCGGCGCTCCTGCGGGCTCCCATGAAGTCCCCAAGCTATCTGCCCCCAGCTCAGCGCTCCCCAGTGCTAGGGGAGAAGATCTGGAGCTTCGGCTTTCCGGTGCGGACGCAGCGCAGGGCGGAGTGCCTGCAGGCCGTGGGCTATGCCGATGCCGATGGGAGCTTGCGGGTCAGCTACGGCAGGGTCATGGAGCTGCCCAGCGATCATACGTTCGTTTCGGATTCTGATGGCTTCAGTGGCAACAGCGGCTCGCCCACGCTCAATCGGGAGGGGGAGGTGCTGGGGTACATGTGGAACGTCTATCCCGAAGCGGAGGAGAATCAGCGGGCGGTCATCTTCCAGGGTGGGACGATTCACGTTCAGCTCGAGCCTGTGCTGAAGAGGCTTCAGTTAATTAATTGATCTCTGTCAAGCAATAGGCGATCACCGCTCGGCGTAGAGCTTGCCCGCTAGGAAGTCTAGCGTCAGGCGACGGAAGCCCTGACTTTGGAAGACGCCGTTCCCAATAAGTATCACCGCGCCCTTGAGCTTTACTCCCGTCGCTTCCTGTTCGTGGGCCGGGATCGCCAGCACATCTTTCAACTCGATCTCCCCCAACTGCAGGTGCTGGACAAGAACCTTCCCCTTCCAGCCTAAGGCTGGCAGCAACTCGTCCGAGACGAGGATCTTAGCGTCAGAAGTACCTGTGTCAATGAGCATCATATAAGGGCCCTTCCCGTCCAGGAAGCCATCCACTATAGGGTTGAACACGCTGAAGCTGTGCAGCTTTCCTTCAACCAGGCGGAGCGGGGCGGAGGGAGCCTGCACCTGGAGTGGCTCCCGCGAGAGGGTCACCGTTCCAGTTCGCCAGTCGAGCGCTACGGCAAGCTTCCTCGTCAGCGACATTCCGAGCAAGCCATCCAGCTTATATACAGGGAAGCCCAGCAGCCTCAGAACAGGCTGCTTCCCTAAGATGAGCACCGGGAGGCTATAAGCCCTTAAGTTGGCAATCTCCAGCTCCTGCACCCAGCCCAAGTAGGTCTGGATTGGCTGGCCCCAGTGAGTGATCTCTGGACCTTCTGCGATAAG
>JAPWVB010000128.1 GCA_028275205.1 Candidatus Acetothermia bacterium | reverse complement strand
GCGGGACGGGACTAGTGAGCTTCGTGTGCGCGCCCTGCGCCCGCGAGGTTGTGGGCGTCGATATCTCTCCGGGAATGCTTGCAAAAGCCCGCGCGCTCCGCCATGCTCGTGAGGTACACAATGTGCACTTTGTCTTGGGCGAAGCAGAGCATTTGCCCTTTAAAGACAGTGAGTTTGACGTCGTTGTCTGTCGCTTAGCAGTGCATCACTTCCCTCAGCCGGAGCGAGAGATTCGCGAGATGGCCCGCGTGCTCAAAGGCGGAGGACGACTCGTGATCTCGGACACAATCTCTTCAGAAGACGAGCGCGAAGCCCGGCTACACAATGCGCTGGAGCGCCTGCGCGACCCCTCGCACGCGCGCATGCTCTCGCAGACTGAACTGAGAACGCTCATCGAAGGTGTGGGATTGCGCATCAGTGAAGTGCATACCCAGACGCGCGACCGCACTTACGAGGAATGGATGGAGGTGATCGCCGACCCGATCCGCACAGAGAACTTAAAAGTAGTGATGGAAGAGCTGGCGCGGGCGGGCGTGAGCGCCGGGCTGAGGCTGCGCCTTGAGAACGATCAGCTCTGGCTGACCCACACGATCGCGTTCGTGAAAGCCCTCAAAGATCACTCATAGCGCAGCGCTTCGATGGGATTGACTCGTGCCGCTTGCCAAGCGGGATAGAGCCCACTGGCGATCCCTACAGCTATCCCCGTGAGCACGGCGATGAGATACCAATCGGGCACGAGGACGAACGGGATCTCCCGCAGCCCTTGGGCTAAAGCAACCGTGAGCTTGATGAACCACACGGAGAGAAACATCCCAAAGAGCACCCCAAGCGCAGCTCCCACCGTGCAGATGATCGTTGATTCTGTGAGGAAGAGCTTGAGCACTGCTCCGCGCGTCGCCCCTGTGGCTTTCATCACGCCGATCTCGCGCGTACGTTCCTTCACTGTGATGAGCATGATGTTCATCACGCCGATCATCCCTACTAAGAGAGCGACAAGCGCGATCGCGCCCAAGAACGCCGTAAACTGCAAAAAGTTCTTCTTGATCTCGTTGATGATCTCTTCGAGGGTGTTGATCTCGATCTTCTTCTCTTCGCCAAGGAGCTTGCGCGCGTCGGAGGAATTGGGGTTGTTGAAATACTCTTCGATGGCTTTTTTGACAGCGCCGAGCTGGTCGAGATTGGCCACGCTCACGATGATGCCAGCGTAGACGGGCACCTCGACGCCATCTATGATCTCTGTGAAGCCCTGATACGCTGGGCTGACATAGCAGGCCGTCCCGCTGATAAACTGCGAATCTTTGACGATCCCCACGATCTGCAGTTCGTCCTCGCTCAATTGGCCGTCAGTGCCGAGAAAGCGCAGCTTCAGCGACTGTCCCAAGATGCGCCGCGCAAGCTCGGGCTTGGTGCCGGGGCTCTTGCACTCTTCTTTGAGGGCTTCGTCGTTCTCGGAGATATTGCGCTCTTCGGCGAAGATCCGACGGCAGATGATCTCAGCGATCCGAGCCCCAATGACGATCTCGCCCTTGGCCTGGACGCCGCGCCCGGCATCCAAGGGGATGAGATCTATGCTCGTAGTGATGCGCGTGGTAGCGTCAAGGAGACGACGATTGTTGAAATAGAGCGCATCGCCGCGCACCCGCCCGATGACGTCCACGGTCTTCACGCCAGCAATCGTTCTGAGCTGCTCGACATCGCGGCTGGAGAAGACTTGCGCGGTGCCAAACAGCCCCGCGCTCCCCTCGACGTTCACGGTGATCATATTCGCGCGCAGGAGATCTTTGGTCAGGGTATCGAGCAACGCGTCTTGTAGCCCCGTGGTCATGGTGACGATGGCGATCACCGCGGCGATCCCAATAGTGACGCTCAAAACAGCGAGAGCGTTGCGCAGCTTGTGCGCACGAATGTTGGTCCAGCTCAGCTTGAGCGCCTCGCGAAAGCTCATACTCTCTCGTCCCCCACGATCTTGCCGTCGAGCAAGCGGATGATTCTTCGGGCATACGAAGCGACCGCGGCGTCGTGGGTCACGACGACGACCGTGCGTCCGCCCTTGTTGAGCTCGACGAAGAGCTCTAAGATCGTCTTGCCCGTCTTGGTGTCGAGGTTGCCCGTGGGCTCATCGGCTAGGAGAATTTTGGGGTCATTGGCTAATGCGCGGGCGATGGCCACCCGCTGGCGTTCGCCCCCGGATAGCTCACTAGGCAGATGGTGTAATCTCTGTCCTAAACCCACGATCTCTAAGAGCTGTTGCGCGCGAGCGCGCCGCTCTTTGGGGGGGATCTTCTCTGTAAACGTCATGGGGAGCATGACGTTGGCCAGCGCGTCAATTCTGGGGATGAGATTGAACGTCTGGAAGACAAAGCCGATCTGTGAGCCGCGCAGCCGCGCCAACTGTCGGTCATTCAAGCGCGAGATATCCGTGCCATCAATGGAGATCGTCCCCGAGGTGGGCTTGTCTAGGCACCCGATTAAGTTCATCAGGGTGCTCTTGCCCGATCCCGACGGCCCCATGATCGCGACAAATTCCCCCTCGTCTATAGAGAAGCTCACGCCGTCGAGCGCCACGACGTGCACTTTATCCATCTGATAGATCTTGGTGACGTTCTGGGCTGAGACGATCGCGCCCATAATTACTTGAGCACCTCAAATCCCTCCGGGAAGAGATCATGGCGATAGCCCACGAGTCGCGTCGTGGCTGACTCTCCCGTAAATCCCCAGAGGGTGCCATCGCTGGCAGAGAAGATTTCGAGCGAAAACTCGCCATCGGCTCGGGTGAGCTTGGCGCA
>JAPWVB010000117.1 GCA_028275205.1 Candidatus Acetothermia bacterium | reverse complement strand
CCATCGTCCTGGCGACGCAGACGACGGGGACCGTCCTCTTCCACGAGAAGATGTTTGAGAGCCGCCTCTATTTTGTGGACAAGTTGATCTTCATGGGCGCGCGCATCGTCCTCTGCGACCCCCACCGCTGCGTCGTGCAGGGGCCCTCCCAACTGCAGGGGGACGTTCTGGTGAGCCCCGACATCCGGGCGGGTATGGCGCTGGTAGGGGCGGCCCTCTGTGCGAAGGGACAGAGTATCATCCGCAACGTGGAGCAGATAGACCGGGGGTACGAGCGGGTAGAGGAGAAACTGCGCTCCCTGGGGGCGCGGATAGAGCGGGTAAAGAGATAAAAGGAGAAAAAAGTGACGGTCACCTTTGAGGTGACCGTCACTTTTTATCAGGTTATCAGGTGGGCCCGGCAGGATTCGAACCTGCAACCAACCGGTTATGAGCCGGTCGCTCTGCCGTTGAGCTACGGGCCCGACTGAAGACCGCGGATGCAACCAGACAAACCGAATCGTCACGCTTCATAGATCACTCTCAGATCGCGCCGGATCTTCTCCCGAAGGTAGGGGCTGATCGCTGCTTCAGTGAGCAAGTCCACCCTTCTGCCTAATGCTTCTGACAGTTGTCTCTCCAAAGCGGCAAATCTCAGCAAACTGATTCGTTTAGAGAACTCCACCACCAGATCAATATCGCTCTGCTCTTCGGCCTCCCCACGCGCCGCAGAGCCGAAAAGGGCGATTCGCACCACATCGTTCTGACGACAGAATTCTATCAGTTTTTCTACATCAAATGGCAAACTCTCTACCATTACTCAAGCGCCCAACGACAGGTACGTCTCGTCTCATCATAGAAAATTGCCTTGTCCTCAGGGAAGATGATAGAAGCCGTGCTCAGAATCTCCCTGCGTCGTATCCAGTTCTGACTTCGTTCAATGGCGCGCCTTGTCACCAGGTCAACATCCCGCTGAAGAATGGCCTGGAGTTCCTGTTGCATTCTGATATGATCCAGCAAACTCCACTCTGCGGTGTCATCAAAAGCCACGATTACATCAATATCGCTCTCTGGACTAAAATCCGCGCGTAATGCGGAGCCAAAGACCGCCATTTCTTGAATCTTCCAGCGCCGACAGAATTCGGCAATCTTATCCATCGGAAGCATCTCTATCAAATTCTTCATCTCACATCCTTCGGTTTCTACTCACCTTACCTTTGTAGGCCGCCCAACGGCCCGCGCTTCAGCCGCCGCGAGCGAGCGAAGCGAGCGGAGCGTGTCGGCTGGATGCGCGTGTTAGCCAGCCCGTTATTGGGACAACAACCTTACGCCACCTGAAAAGTCTGACCAACTAGTTTGAACTCGGCAACTTCCTGCCTTTCTAGTTTCTGCCGAATCTGCTCAAAGCGTCTGACGGTCTCGGCCGAATACAAACGTTCGCCACACCGCAGGCATACGTCAGCGTGCACCTTGAACACTGCTGTATGCACACCGCCTTTCAGCAGTTTCTCCACTTCTTTCTCCACCAATTCCCCACCACAGACAGGGCACTTGTCAAAAGGTTTCATTTCTTTCTCCTACTGCGCCAATTGACCCATCGGTCAGGGTCAGGGCGATACACGGTGATCAACACAGCCCATTTTGTCGCTGGATTGAACGCCCAAACACTGTGAATCGGCTCACCAATGAAACTATCACCATATATCAAGCAACTTGGGTAGGGCTTATCCGTGGGATACTCTTCGATAATCTCGCCGTGCAAAACACTGAAGAAAATCTCGTCAAAGGACAGATGATCTGCCTGGGCTTCTTCGTCGGCATGATCAGTGATGCGGATACGATTATAACGGATTGCGTCAATAATGTCTTGAATGTCCACGAGATAACCCTGCCCAATGGATTCTGTCTCCTATTATATCTCGACACGCTGAGTTGGCAAAGGGCTGGCTAACGGCCTGCGCTTCAGCCGCACGCGAAGCGAGCGAAGCAAGCGAAGCGTGTCGGCTGGATGCGCTTGTTAGGCGGCTATCCTGACTCATGTGCCTTCGCTTCTGCTTTCAGTTGTCGTACCAAGTCACCACAAGCTGCCATGACCCCGAGCGAGGCATATCGGTTCTTATTGGACCCCATGGCGATTTGGCTTCTTACACTCTGAACCCTAACTACTATCTCCGAAGTCGGATCCAAGCCAGCATATTCAACGGATGCCAAGCTATCGATGGATGAAGCAACCCGTTCGAGCACCCCCGTCTGTCGGACGAACTCGTCGATCTCTTGGAGATGAGGATCGATTAGTCGAGGGTTCTTTTGAATGGCCTCCGGCTCCTGACCCGTATACTTCTTGGCCGCGATATAAAAAACCTCAACGAACTCCTGTAGAGCATTCGCGGTAACGAGGAGTGTGCGGCGTTTGCTGCGCCGCTCGTACTCGTTGAGCTCAACCTTGACCTGGCGAATTGCGACAAAGTAGCTTGTCGGGAGAGCCAAAATCGCCACGATCAAAGCTGCCAATGAAATAAGGGTCGAAGTGTCCATGTGTTCTCCTCCGAGCGCCGCCTAACGGCCCGCGCATCAGCCGCAGCGCGGAGCGAAGCGGAGTGGCATCAGGTGCAAGCGCTGGTTAGCCCACTGTAAAATGTGGTAGGTCGCACTACGCGAAGTGACGTGTTGCCACGATTACGCTCATTGCTATCTCTTGTCTCCACTTAGGTTCATTTGAGCGCATAGAGTCATTCATACGCGATAGAACATAGGCTTTGTCTTCGGCTGAGAAAGTAGGAATCAGGGCTATGAGGGTCTGAGCTGCCATTTTGACCACGGCTTGATCATTATCAAAATAGATTTTATCCGACAAAGTTTTCACTTCTGCGCTTGGCGACCCCATTTTGTACCTCCTTGTTCAGTGTTATCAAAGATAATATGATTCGTTTTTTGGATT
This sequence comes from Candidatus Acetothermia bacterium, assembly GCA_028275205.1. GTDB lineage: Bacteria > Bipolaricaulota > Bipolaricaulia > RBG-16-55-9 > DRXL01 > JANXCC01. The sequence goes on along the minus strand of JAPWVB010000117.1, from coordinate 253 downwards.
TGATGTTTATGACGGACCGTTAGCATCCTATCAGGACTATTGTTGGGTGGGTTAATCTGGTCTGTTGACAAACTGTTAGCAGCCTTTAAAGTCTCTTTTGGTTATTTGGAACCTCTTCAAGCTGGCTAACATGGGATTAGGTTGACGATCGCAGTGTAACGGCTTATATCTGGCAACTGTCCATCTAAACAGCAAGTTTCCAGCAAGTGCCCGAAATAGTGCAAAAATGTGACGTCATCCGCCTAAACAGCAA
>JAPWVB010000028.1 GCA_028275205.1 Candidatus Acetothermia bacterium | reverse complement strand
GCGGCTCGCCCACGCCCTTGGCTCCTAGATTATTCGCTTTCGGATCGGGTCTGTCTACCATCTCGAAGACGATCTCGGGCACATCGAGCGCCGTCGGAACTTTGTAGTTTTCTAAATTATCGTTCACCACGATGCCCGTGTCTCTGTCTAGAACGCGCCGCTCGAAGAGCGCATACCCCAGCCCTTGGATGATCCCGCCCTCGATTTGACTGGAGAGCGTCAAGGGGTTGATCACGCGCCCGGAGTCGTGCACGGCGACGATGCGCTCGACCTTCACTTCGCCGGTCTCCGTGTCTACGAGCACTTCGGCGAACTGCGCCCCAAACGTATTGACCGTGACGTCTTCGGGGTTGGGCGCGCGCGCCCCGCGCCCGATGATCATAAAGTTTTCGAGATTTTTGAGCACCTCATGCACAGCCACGGGCTTTGGGAGTGCTGAGCTGTGCAAGAGCCCATCAGCAATGGTGAGCGACTCGCGCGGCACTTCGAGCACTTGGGCCGCGACATCTAAGAGCTGCTGGCGCGCCTCGTGAGCCGCCAGGCGCACCGCCGGGCCGACGCTCGCGACGGTCATGCTCCCTGCGCTCAACGGCGCGTAAGGCCCCGTCTGAGTATCCCCGAGCTCGACGGAGATCTTCTCAAGAGCGAAGCCTAGCTCCTCGGCAGCGATCTGAGCCAAGACAGTCTTGGTACCCGTCCCGATATCTTGCGTTCCGGTGATCGCGGTCGCTGTGCCATCAGGGTTGATCTTGACGAGCGCATAGGCAGGCGGCATGCCATTGCCGCTCCAGATCTGCGAGGCCATGCCAACGCCCCGGCGGAACCTCTCTCTTGTTTCTCCCTTCTTCTTTAAGTTCCACCCGAAGAGCTTGGCCCCGCGCTCGTAGCACTCTCTCAGCCCCTTGGTCGAGTAGGGTCGCCCCGTCGTCTGATCGTATTCTACGTAATTTTTTAAGCGCAGCTCCAGAGGGTCCATCCCCAGCTCTTGGGCGAGCTCATCTATTAGGGACTCCAGCGCGAACGTCCCCTCGACGTAGCCAGGAGCACGAAACGCCGAGAGCGGCCCTGTGTTCGTAAAGACCGTGTACTGTTCGGTCCTCACGTTGGGGCAGAGATAGAGCTCGCGTGATGGCCCGCCCACCGATGGCGGCCACAGACAGTACGCCCCAGCAGCAACGATCGCTTTCAGCTCAAGCGCGGTGAGCGTGCCGTCGCGCTTGGCCCCGATCTTCAAGCGCTGCACGCTCGAGGGTCGGTTGCCCGCAGCGAGGTTCTCTTCGTGACGATCTAATATAATTTTGACGGGCCGACCCGTCATCTTTGCCCCCAACGCTGCGATCACCGTGTATTTCCCCAGATTATTCTTGCTGCCGAAGCCCCCGCCCATATATTTCTTTATTACTCTGACTTTGTGCAGGGGCAGCCCAAGGAGCCGCGCCAGCCCCTCGCGCACCCCGAAGATGTGCTGCGTCGAATCCCACACCGTCAGGGTGTCGCCCTCCCAGAGAGCCACACTGCCATGAGGCTCCATGCAGTTGTGCAGGGCGCACTGCGTCCGAAAAGTCCGCTCGACAATGACATCCGCGTGAGCGAAGCCTTCTTTCAGATCGCCGCGCTCGTAAACTTCGGGCTCGCCGTTGAGCAGATTCCCGGAGGGGTGGACCTTCGGCGCATTGGGCTGGAGCGCCTCTTCGGGATCGAGCACGAAGGGCAAGGGCTCGTACTCGACTTCGATGAGCTCCAGAGCGTCTTGGGCGATCTCTTCGGTGTCGGCGATGACGCAGGCGACTTCGTCGCCGACGTAGCGCACGATCTCATCGAAGAGAAAAGTTTGGCGTCGGAACGCGATCTTTGGAGTGTTTTGAGAGCTGAGCACGGCGCGCACGCCGGGGAGTCTTTCAGCTTTGCGAGTGTCAATCTTTTTGATCTTGGCGTGCGGGTGCGGGCTGCGCAAGATCTTGCCGTAGAGCATCCCCGGCAGTTGCACATCAGCTGTGTAGAGCGCTTTCCCGGTGACGCGCTCCGGGCCATCAATTCTGGGCGTGCTTTTGCCCACGAATCTGAGGGCAGCTTGAGGCTCCCAGGGCTCCAGCCCCTCGCCCTCGACGACCACGTACTCTTCGAGGATCCGGCCCTCGAACTCCGTCTTCGTCTTGATGACCTTGGGCATAGCTAAACTGCTCCTTTCACTTTGAATCACGGAAAGCACTGAAGACAATAGAAAGCACGGAAGAATAGCATTTCCGTGTCCTCAGTGGCTATGCCGTGCTCTCAGTGATTCTAACAATTCTGCCGCGCGCAGAGCCGCCTTGAAAATCTTTGGGTATGCCCCGCAGCGACAGAGGTTTCCCGACAGAGCGCGCTTCACGTCCTCGAGCGTTGGGCTTGGGTTTGCATCGAGCAGGGCCTTGACGGCCATAATCTGCCCTGGGGTGCAGAAGCCGCACTGCAGCGCATCTTCTTCGATGAACGCTTGCTGGATGGGGTGGAGCTTCCCATCGCGAGCCAAGCCCTCGATCGTCTCGATCGCTCTGCCCTCGCACTCGATGGCTAAGGCCATGCACGCGTAGATGGGCTTGCTGTCGAGAAGCACCGTGCACGCGCCGCAGGTGCCTTCGTCGCAAGATTTCTTTGCTCCCGTGAGCCCCAGGTCTTTGCGCAGAGCGTCCAAAAGAGTGCGCCGGGGCTCGACGAGCAGCTCGTGAGCTTGGCCGTTGACAATGAGTGTGATTGGGGTCTTGCCCGGCCCGCGGACGGGAATTTTTACTCTCTTCGGACGAACGGCCTTGGTTGCCATAGAAGGACCTCCGGTCCACAGTATAGTCGAGCACTGCTCCACCGTCAATAGTCTGCGACGCTCTTGCTTGCTTGACCCAGCCCAAGACGCTATAATCTCGCCATGGCTACCATGCAGCAGGACGGTCTGATCCAAAAAGCTCAGCAGCTTCAGCATCAGGCTGTGCAGGAACTGCAAGCCCTCTCCAGCGTCAAAGAGTGCGAGGAGTTCCGCGTCAAATACTTAGGGCGCAAGGGCCAGCTCGCCCACTTATTAGATGGGCTCAAGACCCTGCCCCCTGCCGAACGCGCAGAAGCCGGCCGTATCCTCAATGCTCTCAAAGAGACCCTCACAGCCGAGCTTGAGAAGCGTCTGACGCAGTTTGCCCTCGCTGAGAAAGAGGCGCGCCTGCGCGCCGAAGCCCTCGATGTCACGCTGCCCGGACGACGCCATAAGCTCGGTAGCCTACACTTAATTACCCAAGTGACCAAAGAGCTCGAAGATATCTTTGTCAGATTGGGCTTTGAGGTCGTCACCGGCCCCGAAGTCGAGACGGATTACTATAACTTTGAAGCCCTCAATATGCCAAAAGATCACCCCGCCCGCGACGACTGGGACTCGTTCTATATCGAGGGCTTCGATGATCTTCTTTTGCGCACGCACACGTCGCCCGTGCAGATTCGGGTGATGCAGCACCGTCGGCCTCCGGTGAAGGTCGTCGTCCCCGGCAAGTGTTTTCGGCGCGATGCCACTGATGCGACCCACTCTCCGGTCTTCCATCAGATCGAGATGCTCTGGGTGGACAGGGGGATCACTTTGGCCCATCTGAAGGGCACGATCCTCGCGTTCATCGAAGAGTTCTTCGGGAAGAATTTCGAAGCTCGCTTTGTGGGGGATTACTTCCCATTCACTGAGCCGAGCTTACAAGTGCATGTGCGGCGCAAGGGCAGCGACAGATGGCTCGAAATTTTGGGCGCGGGCATGGTAGACCCTGCCGTCTTGCAAGAAGTGGACTACGACCCCGAAGAGTACACGGGCTTTGCCTTCGGACTTGGCGTCGAGCGCATGGCTATGCTAAAATACGGGGTGGACGACATTCGCATGTTCTATCAGAACGATATTCGATTTATTGAGACGTTCTAAAGGGAGGGATTCCACCAGGCTGGGACAAGATGCACTACGAACCCGAAGAAGAGATCCCGCCGCCACGTGCGTTGTGGATGCCTCAGAACTTCGGAGGGCTACCTCCGGAGTTCTCTCGTTTTGCGTCGGCGCGGGCAGTTGTTCTTCCCGTGCCCTACGATCTCACCACGTCGTATCTCGCAGGCACGAGGTTCGGCCCTCAGGCGATCATTGACGCTTCGACGCATCTAGAGCTGTATGACGAAGAACTGCAGTGTGAGCCCTATCGCGTGGGGATTCACACCCTTCCCCCCTTGGAGCCCTCTGCTGCCAGCCCCCAAGAGACGATCGAGCGCGTCGAAGAAGTCATCGCGTGGATTGTGGAGCACGAGAAGTTCCCGGTGCTGCTTGGGGGTGAGCACTCGCTGACGCTTGCCCCGGTGCGGGCGCTGCTCAAAAAGTTTGGGAGTTTTTCGGTCTTGCAGCTCGACGCCCACTCCGATCTGCGAGAGAGCTTTCAAGGCACACCGTTCAATCACGCGTGCGTGGGGCGGCGCATGCACGAGCTGGGGCTGAACCTTGTGCAGATTGGGATTCGCGCCATCAGCCCCGAAGAAGCAGATTTCATCAAATCTGCGAAAAACGTGCACGTCTGCTTCGATTACGAGCTCCATAGCGATCCTTCGCGGATTGACAGAGCTTTGGAGAAGCTGCGTGATCCCGTCTACGTCACGCTCGACTTGGACGTCTTCGACCCGGCGCTCATGCCCGCGGTGGGCACTCCAGAGCCTGGCGGGCTCGATTGGTACACGGTGTTAAAAATTCTGCGATACGTTGGGAAGAAGCACCGAGTGCTCGGCTTCGATGTCGTCGAGCTGTGTCCCATCGCGGGGATGGTGGGGCCGAACTTTCTTGCAGCCAAGCTCGTCTACAAGATGCTCAGCTATGTTCTTGCGAAAGGAGGGCAGAGATGAACGGCTTTCCCTGGGTGCCAACGCGGGTCTTCTTCACCAAGGGAGTAGGGACGCACAAGGAGGAGCTGCGCTCGTTCGAGGCGGCGCTGCGCGATGCCGGGATCGAAAAGTATAATTTAGTCCACGTCTCGAGCATCCTGCCGCCGCGGTGTAAGATCATTCCCAAGTCTGAAGGGCTCAAGGAGCTCAAGCCGGGCCAGATCGTCTTCTGCGTGATGGCGCGCTGCTCCAGCAACGAGCCGCGTCGGCTCATCGCTGCTTCTATCGGGTGCGCCGTGCCTGCTGACCCCGAGGCCTATGGGTATCTCAGTGAGCATCACGCCTACGGGCAGAACGAGAAGCAAGCGGGCGATTACGCCGAGGACCTCGCAGCGTCAATGCTCGCCTCGACGCTGGGCATCGAGTTCAACGATACGGCCAACTGGGACGAAAAAGAGCAAGTGTGGAAGATGTCGGGGAAGATCGTGCGCACGCGCAACGAAACGCAAACAGCGATCGTCAACGGCGACGGCTGGACGACGGTGGTGGCCGCGGCGGTCTTTCTCTTCTGAACGCTTGACAGAGCCTGACAAATCGATTAATATATAAGCGTGGGTCGTTAGCTCAACTGGTAGAGCATCCGGCTCTTAACCGGAGGGTTGTAGGTTCGAGTCCTACACGACCCACTTCTTTGTCCCCATCGACTAGCGGTCTAGGTCACGGCCCTTTCAAGGCCGAAACGGGGGTTCGAATCCCCCTGGGGACGGTCGGGTATTGACGGGCTCGCGACCGACCATTACAATTAGTGTGAGTAGGCGGGCGTAGCTCAGAGGCAGAGCACTGGCCTTCCAAGCCAGGTGTCGCGGGTTCGATTCCCGTCGCCCGCTCCAGACTTCGTCTGGACTGTACATCTTGCCCAGCCGCAGGCTGGGCAAGGTGAAGCCCACGCGCAGCGTGCGAAGCTTGTGCGCCCGTAGCTCAATGGGAAGAGCAGGGCCCTTCTAAGGCTCAGGTTGCAGGTTCGAGTCCTGCCGGGCGCGCCAGAGGGACGTAGCTCAGCCTGGCAGAGCACCAGCCTGTGGAGCTGGCCGTCGCGGGTTCAAATCCCGTCGTCCCTCCCAAAATCTTTATGCGAACGTTGTTCTTCGTTATCGCGGGAGTGCTCGTGGTAGGGCTTTATGGCTGCGCCCCCGCCACGATCAAAGAATTTTCACTCGACGAACCCTTCGCTCTCTTCGTCCGGCAGAAGGCCCAAGTAGCTGAGTTGCAGATTCAGTTCTTGGGCGTCTCTCAGGACTCCCGCTGCCCCGTGGACGTCGAATGCGTCTGGGCCGGAAATGCCCAGATCACTCTCAGAGTCTCCCTCAAAGATGGCACCAAAGAGACTGTAATCACCATCAATTCGTATACAGAGCCCACAGAAGCCGTCTACGAGGGATTTCGCATAGAATTTGTTGATCTTCGGCCCGTCCCCCGCAGCGACCGCCCAATCAATCCTGCGGAGTATCGCGTTACTCTCAAGGTTTCGCGCGTCCCTTGAGCACTCACGTGATCACGATCACATGAAGCTCTTGAGGACCGTGTACCCCGATTACCGGGGTTAATTCTATATCAGCCGTGCGGCTCGGTCCGGTGACGAAGAGAAAATTGTGCGGGGCTTGCTCGAGCTCTCTCTGACAGAACGCGAAGGCTTCATCGAGGGTCTCGACGATCTGATCTGTTTTGATGAGCGCGACGTGCACAGGCGGCAGCGCCGTGACTAATTCTGAAACCCCGTCGCTGCGGATGAGCAGCGAGCCCGTCTCAGCAACAGCAAGATCAGCTCCAGAAATCCCCACGTCAGCGCGGGCGATCTCGCGCCCCGCGACAAGCTCATAGCCAGCTTCGCGCAACTTACTTTCTAATCTCTGCGCAAGAGAACACGGCGCCAGGGCAACAGTGCGGGCTTGGCGGCTACGCAGAAGCTCCAGGACAAGATCAAGGGCTTGCTCTTTGGATTGAGCGCGCTGCACTTTTCCCGCGACGCGCTCCAGCTCGTCTATGAAGCGTCCGACAAGATCGCTCATTCGAAGATCTTCCCCGGATTGAGAATCCCGTTGGGGTCTAAGAGCTTCTTGATCTGTCTCATCAATTCGTAACTTGCGCCGTGCTCGGCGCGCATGAATTTGATCTTGCCCACACCTACGCCGTGCTCCCCCGTCGCTGTGCCCCCGAGCTCAAGCGCACGAAAGACGATCGCATCGTTGGCCGCGTGAGCGCGCGCTCTCTCGTCAGGGTCGTCGGGATTATAGAAGATTCCCACGTGAAAATTCCCGTCGCCGGCGTGGCCGAAGACCGGCCCATCGAGATTGTGCTCTTTGAGTTTCTGTCGCGCGAACTCGACCATCGTAGGGAACTTCGAGATCGGCACCGCGACGTCCACCACGATAGCGCGCTTGCCGGGGTTGAGCGCCGCAGAAGCATACGCCAAGTGATGGCGCGCCTCCCAGAGCTTGTTGCGCTCCTCTTGCCCCAAAGCGCTGGAAAAGCTTGAGCAGCCGTTCTGCTCGCAGATCTCTTGGGCAAAGCGCAGCTCGTCTCGCACGACTTCTCGCGCGTGCCCGCGAAACTCTAAAAAGAGCGTGGGCTGCTCGGCCAAGCTCAGATTTTTGAGATAATTAATAGCTCGCATACAATCGGGGTCGAGGAGCTCTAGCGCTGCCGGGTCTAAGCCCGACTGCACGATCTGGACGACAGCTTGCGCGGCTTGTTCAAGCGTCGGGAATGCTGCTATCGCCGCGGAGACTTCCTTGGGGATGCCCGCGAGACGCAGCGTGATCTCCGTAAAGATTCCCAGCGTCCCCTCGGAGCCGACAAAGAGCCCAACTAAGTTATATCCCGAAGAAGTTCGCATGGCGCGGTTGCCCACTTTGATAATTTCGCCGTTGGCGAGCACGACTTCGAGGGCTAGGACATAATCTTTCGTCGCGCCGTATTTGATCGCTTGGATGCCAGCGGCGTTGTTGGCGACCATGCCGCCAATGGTAGCGGAAGCGCCAGGGTCGGGAGGGAAGAAGAGCCCGTACTTTGAGAGCTTCTGATTGAGCTCGGTGTGGGTGACGCCGGGCTGGACGACGGCTTGCAAATCTTCGGGATAGATTGCGATGATTTGATTCATCCGAGAGAGATCGAGCACGATGCCCCCGTGGACGGGGATGGGGTTGGCCTCCAGGCTCGTGCCCGCGCCCCAAGCTGTCACGGGAATTCTTCGTTCATTGGCGAATTTTAAGATTTTGGAGATCTCTTCGGTGCTCTGGGGGTAGATGACAGCGTCGGGCTTATGTTCGGGGTGATGGGACTCATCGCGCGCGTGGATGAGCAGTTCTGATTCTCCCGTGAGGACGCGCTCCGGGCCGAGCAGGGCTTGGAGGTCTTGAAGATCAACATCTGTCATAGTTTTATAGTAGCTTGCCCAAGGCAGTGCGTCAAATTCCCTTGCAGCACTCGCCCCCTTGCTCTATAATTCTACACAGCGCCGGCGTAGCTCAGCGGTAGAGCAACGGTTTCGTAAACCGTGGGTCGGAGGTTCGATTCCTCTCGCCGGCTCCAGACCCTCTATGAAGCGCTTTGGGACGCTCTTGCTTGTCGGTGGAGTTGCGCTCTTTTTTTTGGCCCCGTTGACATCATTTGCTGAACGGCCCTCGCTCTGCTGGTTGCTCGACTCCCCTTGGCGAGAACTGCTCTCAAGCTCTGGAGAATCTGCACTGATCACCATTTGCTCGCCCCAGTTCTCTTCGGCTCTAACGCATAAGACCGTTGCTGTAGCTCAGGACGCTCAGTCATGGAAAAATATTCGCGTCAACGACCCCTCGACCGATGTCCCCGAACAGACGACCCAGAGCGAGACAACTATAGCTCTCTATAAAGACACGGTGCTCGTGGCGTTCGTGGACACGGGGCAGTATCTGCCCGCCACCGTGGGTGTCTCGAGCTTATCCGGCTACGCTCGGTCTGAAGACGGCGGGCGGACGTTCACTGACCTTGGGCGCGTCCCCCCAAGCCCTCGCTCTCTGGGCTACTCTGACCCATCTTTAGGCGTGGACAGCCAAGGGAATTTCTATTTCGCAAACATTCAGTTCGTCCCAGCTCAGCGCAGCTCGCTCTCGTTCCTCGGCGTGGCCAAATCTCTAGATGACGGAAAAACTTTCGCTGAGCCTGTCTTGGTTGGTGGGACCGGTCCAGCCGATGTGCACTTCCAAGACAAAGAGCTCATCGCTGTTGACGACACTGGCGGACGCTTCAATGGGAACGTCTATATGGCATGGACGGAAATTACTCCCGACGGCCCTCAGATACTCTTTGTGCGCTCGACTGATGGGGGCAAGACGTTCTCGGCGCCCATCGTGCTCTCCGATGAGCCCTCTGTCCAGGGGGCGACCCCGGCCGTCGGCCCCAACGGCGAAGTCTACGTGATCTGGCTTACGCTCGACTCCGGACGCTCTTTGAGACTGCGACGCTCCGACGACGGCGGAATAACATTCGGCCCCGCCGTGACGGTAGCTCAGCTCACTCGCACTTTCGACCCTCAAGCGACGAATAACTGTCGGCGCCAGGCCCTGCGCGGCGGCATCCGCACCCTTGAGCTGCCCTCGGTCGCCGTAGACCGCAGCCCCACAAGCTTCTTTCGCGGCGCGATCTATATTGCGTATCAGTCCGATCCCGACGGCTCCGGCCCCGATATGAGCGATGTCTTCCTCGTCAGCTCGTTCGACGGAGGAAAGACTTTTTCAGACCCCGTGCGGGTCAACGACGATGCCACACAGACCGATCAATTTATGCCCGCGGTGGCCGTCGCCGCCGACGGCACGGTGGGGGTCTTCTTCTACGACCGGCGGCTCGATCCGAATAATCTCAAAATAGACGTCTACTTCGCGCGGTCGCGCAACGGCGGCAGGAGCTTTGAGCCCAATCTGCGCGTGACCGATGTCTCGTTCGACGTGCCCCCGACGTTTGGGCAGCGGACGAGCTCGCAGAACTTCGATGCCATGCGGGGGATCTGCTATATGGGCGACTATAATCAGATGGCTGCGGACGCTCAGTTTTTCTATCTGACATGGGGCGACAACCGTTCTATACTGAAGACCGAAAGATATCCCAACGGTCGTCCCGACCCCGACGTCTTCTTCGCCAAAATCCCAGTGCAGCCTGGGTTCGATCCAGAATAACTCAGAAGGAGGGTTTATGCGAATACTCGCTCTTGTGCTGTCCGTCGCAGTGATGCTCACAGCTGGACTTTCATTTGGCCAACAGCCGACTTTAGTCCCCCAAGCTCGGTTCACTCTCGCCGGTGAGCTGATCGCTCTTGCGTCGTGTGAGAGAAACACCCAGCTCGTCGCTCTGACGAGAGTCGCTGGCGCAGCAAATCTACAGATTTTTAACACCCTGACGCGCCAGCTTGTGGGCGCGCCTGTCTCCGTCCCAAGCGCTGACCCGAAAGCCCTGGCGCTCAATGCCGACTGCAAAACCGCGTTCATCGCTGACGCGACTGCAAATTCTGTCTTAGTCATCGATATGCCCAGCGGAGCCGTGCGTGCTACTGTGAGAGTGGGCCAGCGCCCTATTGCGCTGGCGCGCGCCTCGCATAACGCCGATCTGTATGTCGTCAACGCTGGCGATGGCACGCTCAGCATCATTGACACAACGACGGGAAATCTGAGAGCCGACATCTCGACGATTTCTGTTGGTAACAGCCCCGAAGCCATCGCGCTCTACAGCGCTGGGGCGTTCAACCGCGCCTTCGTCACGCATAGCACCCTCAATGCGATTACTGTTACTGACATCAACGACGATCCCAACAATCCCAATCGCTATAAAGTCATTCAGACGGCGCGCACCGGACCGCAGCCCGGCCCCATCACCACAGCGCCAGGGACGCTCTTAGGCGATCTCTACGCGTACTTTATCAATACGGGCAACGACACCCTCAGCCGCATCAGCACTACGACTTTTCAGATAGATTCCGTCTTTCCCGTGGGAGACGCGCCGCGCGCGGTCTTCCTCGACCCGGTCTTCTCGTGCGTCTACACCGTGAACACGGGAGTGCGCTCCGGCGTGGGCTTCGTCAAAGCATCGTTCATTGCCAGTCCTGGCGCTCAGCCCGGCCAAGACCCGTTTCACAACGTTCAGCTCTTGAGCACCGCCGAACGCTTGGGCCAAGTCGCGCTCTTAGCGACCCCAACGGTCGCGATCAGCCCAACAGAATCGCGCGTCGAGCGCCAACTATGGGTGGCCAACGGGATCAACACAAGCGAATTGCTCCTGTACTCGCTCACGGGGTTCTGTACACAATAATCGAAGATGGATGTAGATCAGTTGCTCAAGAGATTCTTCGCGAAAGACGCGATCGCTCTGGCGAAGATCATCTCGCTCATCGAGAACCGCGCGCCGGGGTATCAAGAGATCCTCGATGCGCTCTATCCCAAGACGGGAGGAGCGTACAGGATCGGGATCACCGGGCCGCCGGGGGCGGGCAAAAGCTCTTTAGTCGATAAGTTAACCCCACTCTATCGCGCCGAAGGGAAGAAAGTAGCGATCATCGCGTGCGATCCCACCAGCCCGTTCAGTGGGGGAGCGCTCCTGGGCGACCGAATAAGAATGCAAGATCTCATCAGCGATGACGGCGTCTATATTCGGAGCATGGCCACCCGTGGCAGTCTGGGGGGTCTGGCGCAGTCCGCTCACGAAGTCGCGTTGGCTCTCGATGCTTTTGGGTTCGATCTCATTCTGCTAGAGACGATCGGGGTCGGCCAAGTCGAAGTAGATATTGTTCAAGCTGCTGATACGGTCGTCTTGGTGTTAGTTCCCCAATCGGGCGACGTCGTGCAGGCGATGAAAGCAGGGCTGATGGAGATCGCTGATGTTTTCTGTGTGAACAAAGCCGATCAGGGTGAAGCTGATATTGCCGTCAAAAATCTCCAAACGATGCTGAGTCTAGCGATGCGCGACTGGGTGCCCCCGATCGTGAAGACTGTCGCTCTGACCAATCAGGGCATCGAGCAGCTCAAAGAGGCGATCGAGCAGCATCGGGCGTTTCTTGGGGAGGAGGGCTTGCGGGCGCGGCGGCGCGAGCGCCTGCGGGCGTTCCTCAGACGACTCATTGAAGACGAGCTGCGCGCTTCTCTGTGGGACGGTGAGGGGCTGAAGGATTTAGAGCGCCAGCTGGAGCGGGTCTGGGCAAAGGAGCTCAGTCCGCACCAAGCGGCGCGTGAGCTGCTCAAGGCGACCGCGCGGCGATGAAGATAGTCTAGCCACGAGCTAGCTCTTGAATATATAATCGCGCTACAGGCTCAAAGTCGAGATATTCTTTCCACGTGCGCTCGCAGAACTCAACCCACGCGCGTTCCTCGCGGCAGAAGAGCACGCGCCCTTGGGTCACGGCATAGCGAAAGAGCACCGGAGCCCGATTGACAATGCGAATATCTAACGGAAATTTGCTCAAGCGGGAGAGCTCCTCGAGGCGATCAAGCTCATAATCGAGAAAGCCTTCAGGCGGAAGTCTGCGCTCGTCAACGAGCAGGGCAAGATCAATATCGCGGAATCTTTCTCTATTGAGAAACGAGCCGTAGAGCACTACAGCTAGAATTTCTGGGTGCTGGGCCAGTTGGGCTACGATGGGCTGCACGATGCCCTCACGCTCACAAAGCTCAAGAGAGAACCGCTGACGCTCTGTCATACAAACATTATACCCACATTGAGTTAGCAGCGCGAAGTCAGGAGTAATTCTTGAAATTACTGCACCTTGATCTGGGACTTTAGCTCTAGAGCAGGCTGAGCGCCCTCGTCGGTCGCCGGGGTCGCCTGGCCGGAGATCGCAAATACCCCCGACGCTGATCCCGCTTTGATCTCATAACTGAACTCTAATTTTTGATTGGCGTTCAGCCCTAATTGTGCCGCCCGCAAGTCGCCCGACACAAGCTGCAGCCCGCTGGGCAACGTCTCGCTGACGACAAGCGCCCGCAGGCCCACCTTCGCCGTGACGGTAACAGTGACTTTGAACGTTCCCCCGGAGCTGAGCGCATCCGGCACGGTGCGGGTGTAGATGATCAGATCGTTTTCGATCTTGTCCGTGCGCCCAGACGAAGAGGGCGGAGGTGGCGCCGGCGCCTCGATCACAAAGACTGTGCCCTTCGCGGAACTCGTTGCCCCCTTGTCGTCGGTGACCGTTAGCGTCACAACAAACGAGCCCTTCTTGGTGTACTCGTGCTCGGCGAACATCCCGTTGCCTTGAGCGCCATCGCCGAAGCTCCACACGTAGCTGACGATGGTCCCATCAGGATCGCTCGACTGAGCGGCGCTGAAGTAGACTTTCAAGGGGGCTTCGCCCCACGTCGGGGCGAACTCCATCGCCGCCATGGGGGGCTTGTTCTCAACCTTGGGAGGCTGAGCGTTCTGCGTGCACGCCACAAGCCCTACAGCGACACCCACAATACCAAAGAGCAGAGAGAGTCTTCGTAGCATCATAGACGAAATTGTAGCGCATACGCGCTCACAATGCCAAGCTCACGTCCGCTGGGCGGAGCCCAGCCCTCCTAAGATCATAGCCACGACGACGAGTCCACCGCCGAGCCAGCCTTGGAGGCTGAGCGTCTCCCCCAGCATAAAGTACGCAAAGATTGCAGCGAAGACCGGTTCCAGCGCAAAGATGAGCGCCGCGGCATACGCGGGCACCACACGCTGCGCCAGCGCTTGCAACCACAAGACGAGCGCCGTCGCAAAGAGAGCCAAGTAGAGCAGCGCCGAAAGCACCGATGGGCTCAGCTCTTTCAGCACGCTCAGATGGGGCACGGCCCAACCCCAACTGAGCACCGCGACGACGATGATCTGCAGCGACGTGAGCACGATGGGCTTATGATGGACAGCGATTTCTCCCAGATAGACAATATACAGAGCATAGGCGAGCGCCGTCCCAAAGACCCAGAGATCTCCGATGACCACCCCTTCGGTGGGGTTGAGTGTCATCAGCCCCAGACCGATGATCGCCAAGAGTGCTGCAAGCCACACGCGGCCAGGGATTCTCTGGCGCAGCCAGATCGCCCCGACGATCGGAGTTAAGATCACGCTCAAGCCCGTGATGAACGCAGCTTTGGATGCCGTGGTTGTCAGCATTCCCACGCTCTGCGTCGCATACCCAGCGAAGCTGAGTAGCCCTAATATCAGTCCTGGGATGAGCGTCTTGCGCTCCGGCTTCACCCACAACAAAAA
>JAPWVB010000116.1 GCA_028275205.1 Candidatus Acetothermia bacterium | reverse complement strand
GACTATAGAATACTTCGAGAAGCGCGGCGAGCGAGAGCGCTGGCGCGAGTTCTGGTTCGGCGACGACGTCAAGCAAGTCTACACCCAGGGCAAAGACAATATCACGTTCCACACGCTGATCTTCCCCGGACAGCTCATCGCCTCCGGGGAGGGGTATCATCTGCCCGATCAGATCTCGGCGACCGAGCACCTGCAATGGATCGGCAAACAGAGATTCTCAAAGTCTCAGAAGATCGGGCTCTTCAGCGACGACGCCCTCGAGCTCATGGACCCGCTCTACTGGCGCTTCTATCTGCTCTACAATCGCCCGGAGCGCAAGGATATCGAGTTCAGCTGGGAAGACGTAGATAATGCCGTCAACGGCGTGCTCATTAATAATATCAGCAATCTCTTAAACAGAATCGTTTCGCTCGCCCATCGTAGCTACGGGGGCGTCTATCCCCAGGCGAACGTCTACCCCGAAATCTTTAAGCAGATCAAGGCCGTCAAAGAAGAGTATGAGAGCATCATCGAAGGGGGGCAGCTTGCCGGGGCGCTGCGGCGCGTCGCGGACTTAGCCGTCTTGGGTAACGAGTACGTCCAGCGAAACAGACCCTGGGAGGGCCACAAACCCGAAGTGATGCTGACGGCCTTGCAGCTCGTCAAGGCCGTGACGATCTTCTTAGAGCCGTTTGTGCCAGGGTTCTCTCACAGAGCTTACCCGATGCTCGGGCTTCAGCGCCCGACGTTCGACGATGTGCTCAAGGTCGAGCCGGGAGCCAAGCTTGGTCCAGCCCAAGTCCTCCTGCAAAAGATAGATATCAAAGCGCTCAAAGAGAAGTACAGCCAGATGAAGGCCGGCTAGGCTCTTGCGGAGATCCCTCCGATCCGTTACAATCTGGGTGCTGTGTCATTCCTCACACACAAAGGACGGAAGAGCGTGCTATGGTTCGGTATGCAGTGATCGAGACAGGGAGCAAGCAATACCGTGTCGCCCCAGGCGATACGATCATCATCGAGAAGCTCAAGGGCGTGGAAGTGGGCGCTCACGTCGCATTTGATAAGGTGCTCTTGGTGAGCAACGACACGGTCCAGATAGGCCAGCCCTATCTGAACGGTGCTACGGTCATCGCCGAGATCACCAAGAGCTACCGTGGGCCGAAGCTCCACGTCTTCAAATACAAGCGCAAGACGCGCTATCGCCGCAAGATCGGCCATCGTCAGCCGTATATGGAGGCGCTCATCAAGGAGATCCGCGTATGACGTCCGTCGAGATCGTGCGCGACGCGTCGGGCAAGATCTGCGAATTTCGCAGCCGGGGCCACACCGGCTACGCCGAAGAGGGACGGGATCTCGTCTGTGCTGGGGTCTCGGCGATCTTGCAGACGGCTGTGCTGGGCTTAGAAGAGTATCTGAAGCTGCGGCCCAAGGTCGAGCAAGAGAAGGGGTATCTGTACTGCCAAGTCGAGCGCGATATCTTCCTCAATCGCGAGATTGATGCGATCTTGGAGACGATGGTGCTGGGGCTGCGCGCTATGGAGCGCGAGTACCCAGAGTATTTGAAGGTCGAGGAGGTCGTGGGCCATGTTAACGTCTAGGCGATTTGATCTGCAGCTCTTTGCGCACAAGTCGAGCAGCGGCAGCTCGCGCAACGGGCGGGACTCCAACCCCAAGAGCCTGGGGGTGAAGGCCTTTGGGGGGGAATTTGTCCGGGCGGGCAGCATCATCGTGCGGCAGCGCGGCACGAGATTCCGCCCCGGAGATGGGGTCGGCCTAGGGCGCGATCACACGCTCTTCGCCCTGCGCGACGGTTTTGTAGTCTTCCAAGGGAACCTCGTGCACGTACGCTAAACCGTCTCTGACTCTCTGACACGTCTGCGAGAGCCCGCTTCCGCGGGCTTCTCTTTTGAGGGATTATGTTCATAGACGAAGCGAAGATCTGTGTGGTTGGGGGCAAGGGCGGGGACGGGATTATCGGGTTTCGCCGAGAGAAATTCGTCCCCAAGGGCGGCCCCGACGGCGGCGACGGCGGTCGCGGCGGCTCGGTCATCTTGCGCGCTGACCCCCATGTCAATACGCTCTTAGCGTTCAAGCATAAAGTGCACTTTAAGGCGCAGCCGGGGCAGCACGGCGGCAAGAACGAGCGCCGCGGCGCCGACGGCGAGGATCTCATCCTCCGCGTCCCGGTGGGCACGGTCGTCAAGGCACTCCACACCGGCGAGATCTTGGCTGATCTAGACGAGCCGGGGAAGGAGATCGTGGTGGCGCGCGGGGGAGAGGGCGGGCGGGGCAATGCGCATTTCAAGAGTCCAACTCGCCAAGCGCCGCGCATCCGCGAGAAGGGCGCCCCCGGCGAGGAGCGCTGGCTCAAGCTCGAGCTCAAACTCTTAGCGGACGTGGGGATCATCGGCTTCCCCAACGCGGGCAAGTCGAGCTTGATTGCCAAGGTCTCCGCCGCCAAACCCAAGATCGCCCCCTACCCGTTCACGACGCTCGTGCCGACCCTGGGGGTCGTCCAAGTCGAGGAGTTCAAAGAGTTTGTGCTTGTGGACATCCCCGGCTTGATCGAGGGAGCCCACGAGGGCAAGGGCCTGGGCGATCGCTTCTTAAAGCACGTCGAGCGCACGCGGCTCTTGATCCATCTGATAGATCTATCGCCCATGACGGGACGCGATCCCCTCTCAGACTACGACGTGATCAACCGCGAGCTGCGCTCGTTCTCCCCAGCGCTTGCGGAAAAGCCCCAGATCGTCGTGGGTAATAAGATTGATCTGCTCAGCGAAGAAGAGCGCCAGACGATCAAAGAGCGTTTTGCGGCGCAGGGGATCGAGCTGCGCTTGATCTCAGCCCTCACCGGCGAGGGCACGCGCGAGCTGATGTACGAGTGCTATCGGCGTCTTGAAGAACTGAAAGCGCAGGAGCCATCGCCCTTCCAAAAGACTCCAACACCTTCCCCCCAGAGACGAGTCTATATATTCAGTGGCGGGCCGGCGTTCACCGTTCAGCGCCAAGGGGATCTCTTCATCTTGAGCGGATCAGCAGTAGAGCGCCTCAGCCGGCTCTCTTTGGAGGAGCGCGACGCTCGGGAGTATCTCTACGAAAGGCTTGAGGCCCTGGGCGCCCTGGCGGAGCTGCGCCGCCAGGGACTCTCAGACGGTCACCGCTTGCGCTTGGGCAAGTATCAGCTCATCTATCGTGGGAACAGCTTCGATTTGG
>JAPWVB010000133.1 GCA_028275205.1 Candidatus Acetothermia bacterium | reverse complement strand
TAGAACGCGCCCTCGCCCTCGGGAGTGTCCGCAGACTGCGCAGAATAGAAGCCGCCTTCGGGGCTTGCCATCTCCCGAAGAACGTACGCAAGCGTCTCCTCAGCGATCTGACGATAGAGAGACTTTTGGGTCGCCTGATACGCTTCAAGATACGTCCAGACGAGCAGAGCGTTATCGTAGAGCATCTTCTCGAAGTGCGGGATGCGCCACTGGGCGTCTACCGTGTAGCGATGGAACCCTCCGCCAAGCTGATCGTAGATCCCGCCGCGAGCCATCTTCTCTAGCGAGAACTCGACCATGTGGAGCGCATCGGGGTCTTGCGTGCGCCGCCAATATCGCAGCAAGAAGCTCAACTCTAAGCTATGGGGGAACTTGGGCGCGCCGCCAAAGCCCCCATGCTCGCGATCGAAGCTCTGCAGAGCGTACAAGTACGCTCGTTGCAGCAGCTCTGGGGCGAGCAGCCCGGCGCTGGGCTTGGGGTGCTGCATCGCGTTCAGATAGTGAGTCAAACGCTCCGCTTGCTCGGTGATCTTCTCGCGCTCCTTGCGGTAGAGTTCGACGATCGCTTTGAGCACCGTGAGCAAGCCCGGTCGGCCCCAGCGGTCTTGCGGGGGAAAGTACGTGCCCCCGAAGAACGGCTTCAAATCTGGGGTGAGAAAGACCGTCAAGGGCCAGCCGCCCTGGCCCGTCACAAGCTGCACCGCCGTCATATAGATTTCGTCAATATCTGGGCGCTCCTCGCGGTCCACTTTGATGCTCACGAAGTGCTTATTGAGATAGTTTGCAATCTCATGGTTTTCGAAGGACTCGCGCTCCATGACGTGGCACCAATGGCACGCCGAGTAGCCGATCGAGAGGAAGATGGGTTTATCTTCGCGTTGGGCTTTCTGGAGGGCTTCCGCACCCCAGGGGTACCAATCAACGGGATTATAGGCGTGCTGGAGCAGATAGGGACTAGTCTCGTGGATGAGACGATTGGGGGTCATAGGGTCACTCCCTCTGAGAGATGCAACAGCTTACTCGTTTTTGGCGCCATGTGCAAGGGAGGGATTTGTTATAATGAGTTTCATCTATGGAGCTACCGACAGGAACCGTGACGTTTCTCTTTACGGATATCGAGGGGAGCTCGAAGCTCTGGGAAGAGCATCCTGATGCGATGTCCGCTGCGCTAGCCCATCATAACGCACTCCTGCGCCGCGTGATCGAGGCACATCGGGGATATATCTTTAAACTCTGGGGCGATGCCGTCTACGCCGCGTTTGACACGGCCACGGATGCGCTCGCGGCTGCCATAGAAGCGCAACGAGAGCTTCTTCGACACTCGTGGGGAGAAGTAGGTCCCCTGCGGGTGCGCATGGCGCTGCACACCGGGACAGCCGAGGTGCGCGACGGCGACTATGTCGGCCCGACGCTCAATCGCTGCGCCCGAGTGCTTTCCGCCGCCCACGGCGGTCAGATCTTGCTCTCAGCAGCCACGGAAGAACTCGTGCGCGATGCCCTCCCCCCTGGGGCCTCACTGCGCTCATGGGGTCAGCACCGTCTGAAAGACCTCCAACGTCCAGAGCATATCTTCCAAGTCGTCCATCCTGATCTGCCCACAGAGTTCTCCTCCCTGCGCACCCTCAACGCCGTGCCCAACAACCTCCCTCTTCAGCTGACAAGCTTCATCGGGCGCGAGCGCGAGATGAAAGAGATCAAAGAGCTCCTCAAGCAAACCCGCTTGCTCACCTTGACAGGCTCCGGCGGCTGCGGCAAGACCCGCTTGGCCCTCCAAGTCGCTGCAGATCTCCTAGAAGAGTATCCCGATGGCGTGTGGTTCGTCGATCTCTCTGTGCTAGCGGACCCTACGCTCGTCCCCTCGACAGTAGCCGCGACCTTGGGGATTCACGAAGAGTCTGGGCGCTCAGCACTGACAACGCTCGCTGAGGCGCTCAAGCCTCGCACGCTCTTATTGATCTTAGATAACTGCGAGCATCTTGTCGGGGCGTGTGCGCAGCTTGCGGAGACGCTCCTGCGGGCCTGCCCCAATTTGCGGATCTTAGCAACCAGCCGGGAAGCCCTGGGCATCGCTGGCGAGGCCACATGGCGGGTGCCGTCGCTGTCGCTCCCACAGCCCCACGAGCTCGCCCAGACTGACTCACTCGCACGCATCACGCAGTACGAAGCTATACGGCTCTTCATCGAGCGCGCCGAAGCAGCGTCATCCGAATTTCGGGTCACTCCCCAAAATATTCGGGCTATTGTGCAGATCTGCCAGCGGCTCGATGGAATCCCCTTGGCTATCGAGCTGGCCGCAGCGCGCGTCAAGGCGCTCTCAGTCGAACAGATCGCCTCACGGCTCGACGATCGCTTCCGATTGCTCACTGGGGGAAGCCGCACGGCCCTCCCCAGACAGCAGACCCTGCGCGCCATGATGGACTGGAGCTATGAGCTGCTCAATGAGCGCGAGCGCACGCTCTTTCGGAGGTTATCGGCGTTTGCGGGCGGGTTCACCCTCGAAGCCGCCGAAGCCATCTGCGCCGACGCTCAGATCCCCTCATCCGAAATTCTCGATCTCCTGACGAACCTGGTGAGCAAATCGCTCGTGGTCTT
>JAPWVB010000123.1 GCA_028275205.1 Candidatus Acetothermia bacterium | reverse complement strand
GACTCGTATGTCTATATCTATAATATCACCCCTGACCGACGGGTGAACTTACTCTTCCCTAATGCCTACCAGCCGATGAACCTTCTCAAAGCCGGAACGCACACGATCCCTAATCAGCGATATAGCTTCGTAATTTCTCCACCGACGGGGTTTGAGTGCATTCAAGTCTTAGCGCTGGCCGCGCCGCTGCCGCTTGAGCAGCTCGTCCCTGGAGGAAATCTTACGCCGCAGAACCCGTTCCCATTGCTGAGCCAGAATCCTAAAGAGTTCCAAGCCCTCATGCAGGGGCTGATCGTCGGCTCGGTGAGCGCCACGGGCTGGGCTGCCGCGTGGACATGCTTTCAGATCGCACAACCGCAAGCGCGCCTGCGCATCATCTCTCATCCCTCAGGGGCACTCGTCTCCATAAACGGCATCGTGATGGGGCAGACCCCTGTGGAAGTATCGCTCGCCCCTGGACGCTATCGCGTGGTGCTCTCGCGCTTCGGCTACGACGAATGGTCCCAAACCGTTGAGCTCAAGCAAGGCGCCGAAGTGACTCTTGAGGCTCAGTTGAGTGTTCTTTTCTGGCCCTTGAGCCGCACCGCTCGAGTGCGCATCGTCTCTGACCCTGACGACGCTGACGTCTTCATCAATAACGCGTATGCGGGGAGAACCCCGCTCAGCCTCGAAGTTGCTCCCGGACGCTATCGCGTCGTCGTCACCAAATTCAATTATGAGAGCTGGGCTCAAACGATCGAGCTTCGAGAGAACTCGGACATCACGATAGAAGCGACGCTCAAGCCATCGGTGACACCGCCCTTGCCACCGACCCCGCCAACACCTCCCACGCCGCCAACACCGCCTATGCCTCCGAGCCCTCCCATGCAGCCCACGCGCTCTCAGCCAACAGTGCTGATGGGGATCAATGGGGGCCTCAATGTCGCTCAGGTCCCCAGCGTGGGGTTCGATTTTGGCTTCGTCATCCCTCAGAGGGCTCATGTTGTGGGAGGAGGCATCTCGCTCTCGATGACGGGCGAAGACGTCCCGGAGTACGAGGACATCGGGGCTCCTGCAGATCTTGGGCCGACGATGACCTACCGTGACGGCCCAGAGACTGAGTTTTACGGGAAGCTTTCGCTGATGGTCGTGGGCGGGCTAGGGGTTGAGATCGCCGGCGGGCTAGCGATTCAAAAAGAAGCGCATATCGCCCAGACTTCGTCTGGACTGTTCGCCTTCGCTGGCCAATGGCCGGCGAAGATGTACGGTCCAGGCGAAGCCTGGAAGCCTGGGGAGGACCTTGACGTCGTGGTCAAGCCCAATGGGTATCAGACTGAGAAAGTGTATCTGACGTGGCTGATCGGGCTCAGCTTGCGCTCAGAGAACCTTGTGCTCAGCGCAGGGATGCATAATCGTCGTGGTTGGGTGATCGGCGTGGGGGTGATCTTCTAGGGTGAAGAAGCAGAAAGAGCTCAAGAATGTTTTCGCGTTCTTGGGGGATATTTATCTGCGGGAGCGGGCTACGCGCAAACTGATCGCCCAGCTCCAGCAGCAGCGGAAGTATGCCCTCATCACTGTAGAGGGTCAAGAACTCACAAGCTCCCAGATGCTCGAGCACTTTGGGGGAATGTCGCTCTTTGATGATGCGAAGATCCTCTATGTCCGCCGCGCCGATGAGCTTCCAGAGCCCGAGGAGCTGGCCGAGCGCATTACACGGGGGCTCCCTAAGAGCGTCGTGCTCATTCTTGATGCGGAGAAGCTCGACAAGCGCTCGCGGCTCTATAAAGCCCTCGAATCGCTCGGCGCTCTTGAAGAATTCCCCACGCCCGACCGGCGGAGCTTGCCCACGCTGGTGCGGGGGTTGCTCGCGGAGTATAAAGTGAAGCTGACCCCAGCAGCCCTCAAATATCTCTTAGCAACAGTAGACCCCCAGCCAGCCCGCTTGGCCAAAGAGATCGAGAAGCTCGCGTGCTACAGCACAGAGAGAGAGCTGGATATCCCAGAGCTACGCGAGCTGCTCTTTGGCGATCAGAGCGAAAGCGTCTTAAAATGGCTCGATCTTGTGGGGGAGCGCAGCCCCCAGAGCGTCAAATATTTGCGGGAGCTGCTGCGCTCCGGCGAAGATCCCAATAAAATTTTCTTCATGCTCGTCTCGCAGGTCCGTGCGCTCTTAGCCGTGAAGTCTTTAGCAGCTCAGAAGAAATCGAGCGAAGAGATCGCCAAGGAGCTGGGCAAGCCCCCGTGGCTTGTGGGCAAGCACAAAGCCATGGCCCAAAACTTCTCCGAAGAGGAGCTGATTGAGCTTTTGCAGAGACTGCACGAGGAGGACGTCAACATCAAGACGGGCGAGCGCACCCCGGAAGAGTCGCTCTTCGATCTGGTGCTGCAGCTTCAGCCCTTGGCTTGAGAGGTCAAGCCCCGCCGACGCCACATCAGCAAGATCGGGCTGGCGATGAAGATCGAAGAATACGTGCCCACGATCACCCCAATGATGAGCACGAGCGCGAAATCGCGCAGTACCGACCCGCCAAACAGATACAAGACCACCACGGCCAGCAACGTCGTCAACGACGTCAAGATCGTGCGGCTGAGCACTTGATTGAGAGCATCGTTGATGATCTTGATGAGCGGGTCACGCTGGTGCTTCCTCAAGTTCTCGCGAATTCTATCGAAGACCACGACGGTATCCGTGAGAGAGTACCCCGCGATCGTCAGGAGCGCCGTGATGATGAGTAGCGTGAACTCCATCCCCAAGGCCCACGACAGCCCCAAGACTGAAAAGACATCGTGGAACGTCGCGATGGCCGCGGCAACGCCGAACTTAAAATCGAACCGAAACGCAATATAGGCCAAAAAGCCTATGGTGGAGAAGATCACGGCCCAGATCGC
>JAPWVB010000114.1 GCA_028275205.1 Candidatus Acetothermia bacterium | reverse complement strand
AAAACGGCATACAGCCTCCTTTCACACGGATGAATTATTTTAACAGATTGCTGCGCCTCTGTCTAGGCGCGTGCAAGGTCTTGATGGCGCTTCGTCCAGTCGAGCCCCTCGTTGAACGCTGCGAGGTTGAGCTCGACAGTTTTAGGCGGGACCAACTCTGTGATCGCTTGGCGCCACTTCTCATGAGGGAGCTCGAGAAATGCTGAGAGGGCACCGAGCATAACAGTATTGATGAGTGCGGGGACGCCCAGCCCTTGGGCGATCGCAAGGGCGGGCACGATCAAAACCATGCCCGCCCGGCGACGCAATGTTTCTTCTATAGTCTTATCGTCGGGGTACGGCGCGAGCTTGAGAGATTCTATACTGGGCATGATGCGCTGATCGTTGACCAACGCTAAGCCGTCTGCTTTGAGATAGCTCAGATAGCGCAGAGCTTCGAGCTTTTCAAACGCAAGCAACACATCAGCCGCGCCTTCGGGCACAGCCGGGGAGAGCACGTCTTCTCCATAGCGCACAGTAGAGAAAACAGAACCGCCGCGCTGGGCCATGCCGTGGACTTCGGACGTCGCGACGCAGAACCCTGCGAGGCTTGCCGCTCGCGCGATGATCTGCCCCGCTAGGACAGACCCTTGCCCACCGACCCCGGCTATGACGATATTTTTTGTCATCGCTTCGCACTTCTCTGATGGAGATAGCGCGCGACGGCCTCCGCGACGCGCCGCCCCGTGGCAATGCTCTGCGTCACGGTGCCGTAGCCAAAGGCGACATCACCGCAGGCGAAGACCCCCGGCAGTGACGCAACTCCCATAAAAGTCGTCTGGATCTTCTCCGTGAACTGAATCCCGCTCCCCCGGAGAAACTCTAAGTCGGCTCGCTCGCCAATCGCTAGGATGACGGTGTCTACCTCGACGGAGAATTCACTATCGGGGATGGGCACAGGCCGGCGGCGCCCGTCTCTCTCGAGCGGCCCTGGCTGCATCCGAATGAGCTCGAGTCCACAGACGCGTCCGTCCTTGGCTCTTACGCTGATGGGGTTCGTCTGAAATTCGAAGCGCACCCCTTCTAAGATTGCTTCGTCAATCTCTTCGCGGATCGCGGGCATCTCTTGGGCTGTGCGCCGATAGTAGACGGTCACTTCAGCTCCGAGGCGTTGGGCAGTGCGCGCGCAGTCGATCGCGGTGTTTCCCCCGCCGATGACCGCGACCCTGCGCCCGACTGACACTCTTTGGCCGCGATTGACGCGCCGCAAGAAATCTACCCCATAGAGCAGCCCTTCGCGGATCTCCCCTGTGCCCTCAAGCTCTACCTCCTGCGGAGCCGAGTCCCCCACAGCGATGACGATCGCGTCATACTCTTTTTGGAGCTGCGCGAAGCTCACGTCGCGCCCCACCGTCACGTTGCAGTGAATCTCGACGCCCATCATCAGGAGTCTATCGATCTCGCGGTCTAAAATCTCTTTGCTCAAGCGAAACGCGGGGATGCCGTAGCGCATCATGCCGCCGGCTTGCTCCGATGCTTCTAAGACCGTCACGCGGAAACCGCGCCTTCGGAGATAGAACGCGGCAGACAGCCCCGCCGGCCCAGAGCCGATAATCGCTATCTTTTGCGGGCGCTCTTCTGTGGGGGCAAACTCTGACCCGGAGAAGTGCTCGATCCCGTAGTCTCCTAAGAATCTTTCAATATCGCGCACGGAGAGCTTGGACGGATGCCCCGGCGTAGAGAACTCTCGGACTAGATCGGGGTAACGCTTAGCGTAGAGCTTCTCTTGGGGCCACCCCAGAGCGTTGACCTCGTGGTCGCACGGATGCGGACAGACCCGCCCGGCGACCGCGGGGAAGGGATTGGCTCGCATCAACACTGTGAAAGCTTCGGCGTAGCGCTTCTGGTGCACTAATTCGAGGACTTGGGGAATATCAATCCCCGCGTTGCAGTCGGCGCAGACTTGTTGACAGTGCGTGCACGCGATGCAGAGCAACTTATTGATCTCGATATGGCCGTCTTGGACTTCTATGGCAGGGCAGCCCAGCTCGGTGCACGCGAAGCACTCCGTGCACTTGGCGTGATCGACAGAGACGATCTCGCCGAAGCGGCGCTTCTCCTTGAGCACACAGGGGGCGTCGGCGATAATCACCGAGGGCTCTCGACGATGCAGGGCTTCGTCAACGGCGCGCCACGCTGCTAAGAGATCGTAAGGATCGACGCGCTGGACGTTCTTCATCCCTAGGCCCTTGACGAGCGATTCGAGATCAATAACGGGAGCGGGCTCGCCTCGGATCGTGCGCCCTGTGCCGGGGTGCTCTTGATGGCCGGTCATGGCTGTCGTGTGATTGTCTAAGATAATCGTCACGATCTGGCCGCGATTATAGAGAATATCTATCAGCGCAGGGACGCCGGAGTGATAGAACGTCGAGTCGCCGATGACCGCGACGAGTCTCTTTCGCTCGTCTTCGGAGAAGACCTTGGCCATGCCGTGGGCCATGGAGAGCGATGCGCCCATGTTCATGCACGTGTCCATGGCGTTGAGGGGGGCAAGCGCCCCCAGCGTATAGCAGCCGATATCCCCTGATACGATCGCATCGAGCTGTTTGAGCACATAGAAGATTCCGCGGTGCATGCAGCCGGCGCACAGGATCGGTGGGCGTGGCGGCAGGGGTGGGAGCGAGACAGGGGGAGGGGTGGCCCTGTCGCGGGAGCGCTCCACCGCCTGCCGCACTAACCCAACCGAGAGTTCGCCAAAACGCGGGAGGTCGAGCTCCTCTGTAGAGATCCCCAGGGCGCGGATTTGCTCCGTCAGATAGGGCTCAAGCTCCTCTATGACGAGGATGCGTTTCTTGCCCTGACAGAAGTTTTTGATGAGCGCTCTGGGCAGCGGGTGGGTCATGCCCAGCTTCAAAATAGTTGCTTCTGGGAAGGCTTCGCGGACATAGAGAAAGGCCGCCCCCGAGGTGATAATAGCCAAGTCCTCCGAGCCCTCAAAGATTTGAACCCAGCGTTCGGCTTCCTTCTCGAGCGCGGGGATGCGCTGGGTCTCAAGAATCTGATGGCGCACGCGCCCGTGGGCCGGAAGCACGACGTTTTTCAGGATATCTTTGCGGTAGGGCTTGCGCGGGACTTCGCGGCGCTCCCCAAGGATCACCAAGCCCTTGCCGTGCGAGATGCGCGTCGTCGTTCGAAGTATGACGGGGGTATCGTAGCGCTCGGAGATCTCAAAAGCAGCGATCGTGAAATCTTTGCACTCTTGCGGGGTCGAGGG
>JAPWVB010000027.1 GCA_028275205.1 Candidatus Acetothermia bacterium | reverse complement strand
GAAGTGCGTTTTGTGGGGTTCGGTTCGGCGCGCCTCGGCGATGACCGACGCGAGCTTGCTGATGGGTTCCAAGAGCGAGATGACCGGGGCGTCTTTCTCCTTGCACTCGGCGAGAATGCGATACTTTTCGTAATCGAAGGCGATATCGATCTGTTGCCCGAAGAGGAAGTGATCGGCGCCGCCGCGGAGTTCCCCAAGTTCGCTGAATTTCTCGAAGAAGCTATAGACTCTCTGCTCGAACGGGCTGTGAAAGCGCACGTGAGCAGCTTTCATAGGGCACCTCGCAAGGTTCCAAGATTGCGCAACTACAGTTTACAAAAGAGTTTTGGGCAAATCAAGTTCCGCTAGATCCGTTCTCTTCTGAAGAATCATGGATTCGCAGGCGGCCAGGCTCGACGATCCACAGCTTTCCTTTAGGGGTATCGGTGGCCAAGGCTTGGACTAGCGTGTGCACCAAGATGCGCATGGTGGGGAAGAGATCATCCGGTCCACGTAGGACTACAAGACCTGGCGTGCCTTGAGGGGGAAAGCGTAACACGTTGGAGAAATCCCTGTCAAGGGAGACCAATATACGCTGTTCCTGAATACATTGCTCATAAAGCGCCTGATCCTCAATGCCGAGAAGGCCTTGATCACGTACAGTAAGCACGTCATGTCCAGCTTGCTGAAGGAGCGTCGCTAAGCGTACATCCAGATTTTCATCGAGCTTGAGCTTCATGAATCTGTCGTCAGGGGAATAGGCACATACCGCTCGCGAGCCATCTCAGCGGCAAAGGCCAGCGCGGCACGGATATCCTCACGGGTCAGGGACGGGTAAGCCTCAAGAATCTCCTCTTCGGTAGCACCTGCGGCGAGATTGTCCACAATGAGAGAGACCCAGATGCGTGTCCCCTTAATGCAGGGCTTGCCAAAGCAAACGTTTGGGTTGATCGAGATACGCTCACGCCAGTTCTGCATACGCTATATTATACACCGCTGTGACCCTCGTTGCCGTCAGCGGCTATCAAACTTAAGCTTGATCAAGAGCGACAGAGAGCGATGCGCCCTCACGTTCTGTCTCCCCTGACACGAATATTTTATTGTATAGATCTGCTCCGTAGCTCGTCCCCACGGGCTCGCCCTCCTTGACCTTGAAGGTCCGAGTGCCGTCCGCAAGCCTCTCCGCCCGTAAGAACAGAACGTTCTGTGCTCGCTGCTCGTGAACACGGCGAGCGAATTCGTACATGTGCGTGACGTAGAAAATCTTTACGCCGGATTCCAGCAGGGCGCTCACGACTTCTCTTGCGATCTCCGCGCCTTCGCGCTCATTGGTGCTGGCAAAGGACTCGTTGAGCAAGACAAGACCGTTGGGCCTGATAAGATCAATCACGGCGCTTATGCGCTTCAGCTCCTCTTCGAACTTGCCGCTCCTTAGCGTCCTGTCTTCTTCGCGCTTGAAGTGCGTAAAGACCCCTGAGCAGACAGTGCCCGAGAACGATTCCGCAGGGACGAACATGCCAGCTTGCATCATCAGCTGCGCCAGACCAACGCTGCGCAAGAACGTGGTCTTCCCTCCTTGGTTAGGTCCGGTAATGATGACGAGATCTTTCCCATCGGCAGTGACGTCGTTGCCCACGACCGTGCGCTTCATCGTCAGCGCCAGGGAGATGTCATACAAGCCCGTGCAGGAGAATCGGCGCTCCTTGGCTGGCGCGACCTGAGGAAACGCAATAGGCTCATTGAGCTGCTGAAGCTGCTCGTATAAGTTCAAGCACCCCATATAGAACGCCAGTTCCCAGCGCAGCACTTTGAAAAAGCTCTCGATGTGCTCGGCCGCCTGCGCGGTCGAGTTGGCCGCTCGTGCCAAGCCTCGATCCCGCAATTCCCCGAGCACTCGCGCCCCGTGGTCATCGCGGGGATGGAGGGAGAAAGAATAGATCGGCGATCGTGCGGCGAAGATGCGCTTGAGCCAGCTCCGTTCTCGATCGTGGGGCTTGCAGAGAGTGTAGTTGGTGCCCTCATTGCCATTGCCCAGCTGCGCGCTCAGCAAGACGCCTTTGGGGAAGCGCAGCGCCTGGATATGCTTGGCCATCGTAGCCAGATAGGCATCATCCAGCTCCTGCTTGATCATAGAGAAAAACCGGCGGAAGCCCCGCGACGTAAAAGCTCCGGCGTGCTCGTCGGCTATCTGCCGCAGCTTCTGTAATAAGTCCAGCGAGACCTCCAGCATCCGCTGGGCGCCGCTCAAGATGGAGCTTGGTGCAGCATGGCGAGGGGAGATCCACAGCCACTCCTTGCGCTTCCTCTCCAGAAATTCTACGGGGATGCTATAGATCTGCCGGACAATATCAGGGTGTTTTAGGCAATCTCTCAAGATCTCCTGGCGATAGAGAATGACGTCGAGCTCGTCTGAGCCGGATAAGACCACCCGGCGGGCTACGTCCAACAAGAACTGATCGCCCTGCGCCATCGCCGCGAACAGTATATCCAGCGCCAGGTCCTGCGAAAGATCTGCAGCGTTGGGCGGCAATTCCCTAGAAAGATCAAAATCTCGGTCAGGATACAGAAGAAAGACTCTCATCGCAGAATCCGCTCCTTGATCTGCTCGTACGTCAGGCGATGCTTTTGCGCCAGCGCGCGCGCATACGCAAGGCCATCCGCAGGTCTTCTCACGATCTTAAAAGTGCGCACGCTCGGATCTATGGGGTCCACGGTTGCCACCATGCTGACCGTCTTTTCACCGAACGAGGCCAGCTCATCGAGAAACGTCACCCATACGCCCAGGGCATCGAGCTCGATCAGCCGGGCCATGATCTCCCGGCTCAAGAAGATCGCGTCTTGTAGTGTCGTTGAAGTGAAGATCTCGTTCAGGATGAACAGGCTGTCGGGCGTGGCGCGGGAGAGCATCTCGTGAATGCGGACCAGGTCGTCCTCCAGTTTGCCGCGCAGGTTGCGGATGTCTTCTACGCGCTCGAAGTGCGCGAAGATTCTATCGCACAGAAACAGGCGCGCCTCGCGTCCAGGGACCGGGCAGCCCAAGCTGGCCAGATAGTGAATCTGCCCGATCATGCGGGCAAAGGTCGTCTTGCCCCCCTGATTGGGGCCGGTGACCACGATGATGCGCTCTGGGCCATCGAGGGAGAAATCATTGAGCACAATAGGCTTTGCGTCGTCGCGCGTCGCAAGAGCCAGCGCGAGATCGAAGCCGTCGCGCACGAACTCGGCTTTGTCCGTCGTGCTCACCTGGGGGTAGCAGAAGGGCAACCCCTTGCGCTTGAACTCCGCGATGAAGTCCAGATAGGCCACATAAAACTGAATTTCTCGGTCAAACGCTTGGATGGTCTCATCGAGAAAACGGGCGTGATGAGCACAGAAACTATCTAACGCAGCGAACGGCTCAGGATAGAGCCGAGCCACGAATTCGAGGATCTGCGCCTCGATGTGGCTCATCCCCGATCGCTCCGGCAGTTTGACAAGATAGCTCTCAACATCCCCTTGTCGGAACTTCTCAAAAATTCTCTCTATCTCGACGCTGTAGTCCGCCTCCCCTTCGTAGCGTTTGACCTTGAACTTGCCGCTCTCGATGATCACGCAATACTTCAGCTCACTGAGGGCGCGCTTGACCTGCTGGGCTTCTGCGACGAAAGACTGAAATGCCGGCGCCTGGGCGTAGCGCTGCACCCACTCGCGGAAGGCCAGAAGGCCGCGCGATTTCAGCGGCACGGCAGCAAGCTCGCGAGCCAGAGCGGTTATGGCATCTCCATAGACCAGGGCTGCTTCTAAGATCCATCCCTTCTTGTGGTAGTCGTAGTCCAGCTTCTCGGCCAGGGCCAGATAGCGGCGCACGGTGCGCATCTTTTCGGCAAACGCTTTGATGCACGCCATCACGGCCTCATCTTCGAGATCCCGCATGACCTCCTGGCGGTAGCGCACGAGCTCCGGGTCGCGCAACGGCGTCCAGAAGAAGGGCTGTAAGTTATACTCTTCCTTGTGCGCAGTTATCGCTTCGATGATCTGGTCCAGGTTTAAGTCAGAGAAGAAATCAGGCTGCCGCGGCGTTTCGTGCTGAACGCCCTCCGAGGGGTGCAAGATGCTCTGAAAGACTGCCAGGGCTTCTCCCATGCTCTCAATCTCCCCGTTCAAGGTAAAAAAGCCTCTACGAAGACTTTTTGCTTCGTAGAGGCTATCAGCCAGGTACGGCGGTTAAGGGCGAGCCTCATCGCCCAACTCAAGCGTCTGACTCAATTATAAGCCTCTTGACTGAAGGCTGTCAACCTGTCTCACAGGCGCTCAAAATCCATAGGTTCTGCTTTGCCAGCAGCAATTTCCTCTTTGGCATGGCGGGCTGCCGCAATAAGCTGCTCTTGAGTGCGCTCGAAGAGCGCATCCCACTCCAATTCGTCTTGCAGATCTAAGATGTACTCCCGCAGGTGTTCCACCACCCGCTCTTGCGCTTCTTCAGGCAAGGACTCCAGCATTTTTTGCACGGTCGCAATCGCCTTAGAAGACATGCTCATCCCTCCACAAACGTGCCTTGAATCAGCGCGTCTATTGTATCCGATAAGAGCCGTATAAGCGAACGCTTACCTCAAACCATCATCAGTTCATCTATCGGCGATTAGATGGATCGCAACTTCATTTCTCATACAACTCCGGCCTTCTATCTCGAAAGAGATCGTTCATCGCTGTCACGTGCTTGTCGTCGGCTTGGGCAGGGCTGATCTCGACGATCTGCAAAGACTCTTCATCGGGCGGCGCCTGCGCTACAATCTCGCCGTCGGGCGCGATGATCTGACTGGCCCCCGTGTACGTGAGCTTTTTTCCGTTGCGCTCCTCCGTCCCGCAACGATTCGCTAAGACCCAAAAGATGCGGTTCTCCATAGCCCGCACCCGCGTGATCTGCTGCCCCTTGCCCGGCAGGACCAAATTCGACGGATGACAGATAATCTGCGCCCCCTGGAGGGCCAGCGTCCGCGTCGCCTCTGGAAAGAAGTGATCGAAACAGACGAGCATCCCCACCCTGGCAACGCCCAGATCGTAGACCCGAAACGGCGTGTCGCCGGGCGCGAAGTAGAGCTTCTCCTCAAAGAAGAGATGCGCCTTGCGATAGACAGCTTTCAAGCCGTCGGGCCCGATGAGCACCGCGGAGTTATAGAATTTTTTCGAGACTTCATCGCGCTCGGCCATGCCCAGCACCAGCCACATATTCTTACGGCGCGCGACATTCTCCAAAAAGAGCGTCGTCGGGCCGGGGATCGGCTCGGCTAGCTTTGCGACTTCGTCGCGCGACGTGAAGAGATACCCCGTGGTGCACAGCTCCGGCAAGACTAAAATATCAGCTTTGGTGGTTTCTATCGCTTCGGCGATCTTGTGGAGGTTGGCGCGCACGTCGCCAAATGTTGGGCAGAACTGATAGAACCCAACTTTGATCATCGTCCACACTCCGGCGGCAGAAGATCTGTCCTGACAAGCTGGGCTAAGTCCGTCGTGCGCGCGATGAGCTGCCGCTCAAAGAGAAAGCTCTGCAGCTTGGCCCACTTCTCGAGCTGATTATGGCACGGTGCCCCGACAAAGAACGCGATGGTCGCTTCAAAGAATCTTCTGTTGAGCTTTTCTTCGCGCTGCAGATCGGGGTTCGCTTTAAGAAAGAGCTGAAATGCGCGCTCAGGCTCTTGTACGGTGAGCGCCACGGCGCGCGCAACGGCTCGCAAGAATCTTTTCAGCAACTCGGACTTCTGCTGCGCGATAGTCTCATTGGCGATGAAGACGAGCTGGGGATGATCGGGAATCCCGTGCTCTTCAAACGGGAAGAAGACCGTCTCTTTGCGCTCTTGGACTTCGATGAGAATCTTTTCGACGTTGCGGAACGCGCCGATGGCGTCAACTTGGCCGGTGAGGAGCGCCGGGAGCGTGTCGAACCCCACGTTGATGAGTGTGTAATCGCCGGGCTTGAGGCCCGCGGTTTCGAGCATTGCCGCCCACAGGACGGGCTCCTCGGGTTCGAGAGAGTACCCGATCTTGCGGCCCTTAAAATCTTTCAGCGTGCGGATGCCGCGCTCCGCCAGCGCCAACAGCCCCCCAAGCGGCTTCTGAATGAGCGATCCTACGGCCGTCAACGGCACGGTCTGCGAACGAATGACGATGAGATTGATCGGGGTTGTTATGGCCAGATCGGCTCTCCCCGCAGCGGCGAGCTTGGCCGGATCGCTGGGATCGAAAGCCGTCGGGGCTTGGATAGAGACAGATAAGCCTTCAGCAGAGAAGAATCCCATCTCTTGGGCGACGTAGATCGGGACGTGATTGGGGTTGGGCAGCCAATCTAATACTAAGACGAGCGCATGGCCGCTCAACTGGCCATGCCCATAAACGCAGTTGGGCAGCCAATCTAATACTAAGACGAGCCCAAACTGAGCTGAGCCGGGCGCAAGAGCCCAAAGAGATAAGAGCGCAGCAAGAGCTGCGATGCGCATATCGGATCACCTTCGGAGATTATAGCGATGGGCGACGCGCGCGCAACTGTGCTATAATACCTTCGTGACAGGAGGCGCTCATGACGCATTTCAAGAAGCCCTCACGCGAAGAGCTGAAGAAGATTCTGCCCCCCGAACAATTTGAGGTCGTCTGCAACTGCGGCACGGAGCCGCCGTTCCAGAACGCGTATTGGGATCATCATGAGCCGGGCATCTACGTAGACGTCGTCAGCGGCGAGCCGCTCTTCTCGTCGTTTGATAAATTCGATTCGGGCACGGGCTGGCCCAGCTTTACCCGACCCATCGAACCAGACAATATCGTCGAGAAGCCCGACTATTCGTATGGGATGGTGCGCACGGAGGTGCGCTCCAAGCACGGCGACTCTCATTTAGGACACGTCTTCGACGACGGCCCGCCGCCGACGTATAAGCGCTACTGTATTAACTCTGCAGCGTTGCGCTTCGTGCACGTCACCCAGATGGAAGCTGAGGGCTACGCGCGGTATCTGGAGCCGTTCATTCTCGCGGGGTATCTTCCCAACCGAGAAGTTGTTTACTTAGCTGGAGGCTGCTTCTGGGGGATGCAAGAGATTCTGCGAAAGATTCCCGGCGTCGTCTACACTGATGTCGGCTACACGGGCGGGAAGGTCCCCAACGCGACGTATCGTCATCATCCTGGGCATGCCGAAGCCGTGAGGGTCATCTTCGACAGGGAGCGTCTGCCGTTTGAGCAGCTCTTGCGGTATTTCTTTCGGATGCACGATCCTACGACGCCCAACCGTCAAGGAAACGACGTTGGGGAGTCGTACCGCTCGGCGATCTTCTATCACACAGAAGAGCAGCGCCGGATCGCGCAAGACTTCATAGAGCGTCTCAACAGATACAGCAGGTGGGGCGGGCCGATTGTGACGCAGGTGGAGCGGGCGGGCCCGTTCTGGCGCGCGGAAGAGGAGCATCAAGACTACTTACAGAAGCATCCGGACGGCTACACGTGTCACTTCTTGCGCCCGGAGTCTATCTTGGGGTTTTGATATTATGAGGGCACCGCGATGGGCTTTTTCTGCTTGCTTCCAGATGCTCTTGAGAGTACCAGGGGCAAGCTCCTTGCTTGGGTGTCCAGTGCTTCAGTAGCTAGCTCTCATCAACTGCCGCAGCACCGTCGGCAAGATCCCGCCGTTTCGGTAATACTCGATCTCTATCGGCATATCTAGGCGCGCGATCACCGTGAATTCGGTCACACTGCCGTCAGGCTTGCGCGCCCGAACCGTCAGCTCTTGCCTGGGGCGCTCCAGCGCCGAGATGCCCACAATGTCAAAGAGCTCCTGCCCCGTCAGCCCTAACGCTTGCGCGTTCTGACCGTCCTTGTACTGCAAGGGCAGAATCCCCATCCCCACTAAGTTCGAACGATGGATGCGCTCAAAGCTCTCGGCGATGATCGCCTTGACCCCCAGCAGCGCCGGGCCCTTGGCCGCCCAGTCGCGCGAACTCCCCGTCCCGTACTCCTTGCCCGCTAGCACGAGCAACGGCACCCCTTCAGACTGATAGCGCATCGCCGCGTCGTAGATCGTCATTCGTTCGCCGCTGGGGAAGTGCACCGTCCAGCCGCCTTCAACCCCCGGCACTAGGAGATTCTTCAGGCGCACGTTGGCGAACGTCCCGCGCATCATCACTTCATGATTGCCGCGGCGCGACCCGTAGGAATTAAAGTCTTTCTTCTCAATACCCCGCTCCCGCAGATACCTCCCCGCTGGGCTGTCCAGAGGAATATCCCCCGCCGGCGAGATGTGATCAGTCGTGACAGAGTCCCCCAACATCACCAAGACCCGCGCGCCGCGAATATCTGTAGGGGGCTTCACCTCAAGCGAAAATTCTTTGAAGTATGGAGGCTCTTGAATGTACGTTGAGTTGGGATCGAAGCGATAGAGCTCGCCCTCCACACCGGTGATCGCGTTCCACTGGGGGTTGCCATCGAAGACGTTCGCGTAGGTCTTCTGGAACATCTCCGGGGTGATGGAGTTCATGATCTCTGCGATCTCGCTTGAGGAGGGCCACAGGTCTTTGAGATAGACGGGTTTTCCGTCTTTGTCGGTGCCGATGGGCTCGTTCGCTAAGTCAATGTCTACCGTGCCCGCGAGGGCATAGGCGACGACCAGCGGCGGCGACGCCAAGAAGTTCGCCTTCACTAACGGGTGAATGCGCCCCTCAAAATTTCTGTTGCCCGACAGCACCGCGGCGACAACGAGATTCTTCTCGATGATCTCTTTGGCGACGGGCTCCGGCAGCGGCCCGCTATTCCCAATGCACGTGGTGCACCCGTAGCCAACGAGATAAAATCCCAGCTCTTCCAGATAGCTCAACAGCCCCGATTTCTGGAGGTACTCGGTGACGACCTTCGAGCCCGGGGCTAAGCTCGTCTTCACGTGCGGCGGGACTCGCAGCCCGCGCTCGACGGCTCGCTTCGCGAGCAGCCCCGCCGCGATCATCACCGACGGATTGGAAGTGTTGGTGCACGACGTGATCGCGGCGATGACCACCGAGCCGTGCCCCAGACTTCGTCTGGACCAGGCTTCGCCTGGACCGTCTGCCGTGCCGCCTGCGGCGGCCAGACTCCGTCTGGACTGTTTGCCTTCGCCAGCCTCCGGCTGGCGAAGATGTACGTCAAGCGAAGCTTGCGAAGCTTGAAACACGCGCTTGACGTCCCAGAGTCGAATTCTATCTTGCGGGCGTTTGGGCCCGGCCACCGACGGCTCGACGTCCTCTAATCTCAGCTCTACTGTATCGGTGAAGATGGGATCGGGCGTCTGGGCTGTTCGGAAGAGCCCTTGCTCCTTGCAGTAGCGCTCGACCAAGTCTATTAATTCTTTGGGGCGCCCCGTCTGCCGCAAGTATCGCAGCGTCTCGTCGTCCACGGGGAAGAACCCGCAGGTCGCCCCGTACTCAGGAGCCATGTTGGCGATCGTCGCCCGGTCGGGCAGAGAGAGCTGTGACAGCCCATCTCCGTAGAACTCCACGAATTTGTCCACGACGCCCTTCTGGCGCAGCATCTGGGTGACCGTCAAGACTAAATCCGTCGCGGTGACGCCCTCGCGCAGCCGCCCGGTGAGCTTGAACCCGATCACCTCAGGGGTGACGATATAGAGGGGCTGGCCGAGCATGCACGCCTCGGCCTCGATGCCCCCAACGCCCCAGCCCAACACCCCCAGGCCGTTGATCATCGTCGTGTGGGAATCGGTGCCCACGAGCGTATCGGGAAACGCGACGATCTCAGAATTTTCGGTGCGGGTCATCACGACTTGCGCTAAGAATTCTAAGTTGACTTGGTGGACGATCCCGGTAGCCGGGGGAACGACTCTGAAATTTTTAAATGCTTTTTGGCCCCAGCGCAGAAACTCGTAGCGTTCTCGATTTCTTTGGAACTCGAGCTCGGCGTTGCGCTGCAGCGCCAAGCGCGATCCAAAGTAGTCTACTTGGACGGAGTGATCTATCACAAGATCGACTGGGACGAGCGGGTTGATCTTCGTGGGGTCGCCGCCGAGGCGCTTTACAGCAGAGCGCATGGCAGCCAAATCAACGACTGTGGGAACCCCTGTGAAATCTTGGAGCAAGACGCGCGCGGGCTTGAAGGGGATCTCCCGTGCGGCCTTGGGGTCCCATTGAGCAAGAGCCGCGATATCTTCTTCAGTAATGACTCGCCCGTCGCAGTTGCGCAGCAGCGATTCGAGCAAGATTTTTAGCGAGAAGGGCAATTGTGAAATCGGGCCGAGCCCGGCTCTCTCTACGGCCTCAAGCCGGTAGAGCACGGCTTTCTTGTCTTTGAGCGGAATGCTCTGTCGCGCACGTTGGGCAATCGTCATAGAATAGACTCCTTCGTGTGTGTGAGTTCTTGAGTTCTCAGTATAATCGGTGCATGAGCGGGCTGCAATCATCGGGGGGGGGGATTATGCTGGAGTTTTGGCTGTGCTTTGTGCCGCTCTTTGTAGCCGTGGACGCGCTGGGGACGCTGCCGATCTTCATCGGGCTGACGGCGGGGCTGGATAGAGCCCGCGTCCGAAAGGTCCTGTGGCAATTGCTGCTGACCGCAACGGCGGTGGCGCTGGCGTTTCTCGGCGTAGGCAAGGGGATTTTCGCGCTATTGGGGATCACCGTTGCTGATTTTATGATCGCGGGCGGGAGCTTGCTCTTCTTGCTCTCGCTGCGCGCTCTCCAAAATTGCCAGCTTGATCTTGGCGGCAATCGCGGTGATGATCGTGCGCAAGGGGATTATGAGCTATCTGAGCTAAAAATCCTCCCAGTCGGGCTCGCGAGGGATACTGGGTAACCCTTGGCCGTCGCGGGGCAGCAAGGCTCGGCGCACTACCCCGCGAAAATTGCCATCGGGCATGGCGCCGTCCCATACTTCGCTGCGATAGACGAGGACAGATTGGGGCTGGCTCTGCCCCATGAGCACGTCGAAGAGAATCTTGAGCTTTTCAAAGAGAATCGTCTCGTTCTTGGAGAGCCGATCGCGCACGAAGCGCACGACCCGATCGCTGTCTTCTGTATATGCCGCAAAGAGCTCGGCGAAGTCTTCGTACTCGTTGGTGGTCGCATAGCGGCGCCCGCGCAAGAGCGGCCCGATAAAATTCCCCGGATCAGACCCCGATCGCCGATAGAGCTGACGATACGCTTGCACTTGCTGAGGGGTAAAGACGCGGAAGTGCACGACATGGGCTATTTCGTGAAAGACCACGACCATGAAATCTCTGCAGTTTGCGATCGTATCGCAGTTGAGGCCGTCATAGAGTTCTATTGTTGAGCCGTAGGCGCGCCCGGCGGCGTCGGGGTCTCTGAGGAGACGCTTGATGGTCGCCACGGCGTGGCTGAGGCGCTCAGGCAGCGCGCGCAAGATCGCATAGAGCGTGGCGCACTCGACGCTGTCGAAGTCCCGCGTGCTCTCGGAAACAATAACGATCCCAAACTCGGCAGTGATCTGCTCGCACGTGCCGGTGACTAGCTCGTACTGAGCTGATCCCAAGAGCACGAAGCTGCCCAGAGCCAACAACGCTATTCCGATGACATAGCCACGCATGGCCTTCCCTCCTGCAAGAACTCTCTTGAGCCGGTATCATAGCGAAAAGTGCCGGTGAACGCAAGCTCAGACTATTGACGACGGCTAGTCTGAGAGATATAATCACTTCTTGAAAAGGAGGCGTAGACTATGCAAAGCATTGTCAGGTGGAGTGTCGTCGTCGGTGTGTTGGTCGTGGCGTTGGGGATCGGCGGGCTTGTGCCGCAGGCCCAGACCCAGACGTTCAAAGTCTGCTCGGACATCTCCTGGCCGCCGTTTGAGTGGACGGATGCCAAGGGGCAGTTCGTGGGGTTCGATCTGGACGTGATGCGCATCATCGCGATCCTGAAGGGCTACAAAGTGGACATTCAGAATCTCGGCTTCGATTCGATCATCCCGGCGGTGCAGGCGGGCCAGTGCGACATCGGCGCGTCGGGGTTCACCATCACCAAGGAGCGCGCTCAGGTCGTGGACTTCTCTGACCCCTACTGGGAGTCCAATCAGTCGGTGCTCATCCGCACTGACTCCGGGCTGAATATTATCACGGCATTCAAAGCGGGCAATAAGATCGGGGCGCAGCGCGGCACCACAGGAGCTCAATGGGTCGAAGATAACGTCATCAACCAAGGGATCAAAGTTGAGCTCAAGCTCTATGAGACCTATCCTCTGGCCGAGCAAGACTTGATTAATAAGCAGATTCACGCTGTAGTCGAGGACGAGCCTGCCGCGAAGGTGGCCGTGAAAGCCTCCAAGGGCGTGCTCAAGATCGCGGGGATCATCAATACCGAGGAGCAATTCGGATTCCTCGTGCGCAAGGGCGATCCCAATAAGCTGCTGCCGCGCATCAACGACGGCATGAAGGAGATGAAGAAGAAGGGTATCTGGAACAATCTCGTCGAGGCGTACTTCGGCGTGGACGTGAACTTAGATCGGGTCACGCAGTGTTGGGCGGACCTGAAGGGCTATCTCGATAAGAACCAGCCCGACGCGTACGCTGAGAACATGGCGGCGTGCATGGCCGGAGAGTCTTACAAGAAGCCGTAGTCTGCGCTATGAACTAACTGAGCGAGCGGGGGTGCGCCCTGGTGGGCGCGCCCTCGTTCTCTTTGTGAGGGGCTGTGTCGGTCATTCTCAGCTGGGATACATGGCGGCTGCTGCTTGCGGGTACTGTAGTCACCGTTGAGCTTACAGCTAGCCTCTTAGCCGTAGGGTTGGTACTCGGG
Source organism: Candidatus Acetothermia bacterium (assembly GCA_028275205.1). Classification (GTDB taxonomy): domain Bacteria; phylum Bipolaricaulota; class Bipolaricaulia; order RBG-16-55-9; family DRXL01; genus JANXCC01. The sequence continues at coordinate 1,780 of JAPWVB010000027.1, read as the reverse complement.
GTTCTGGTGGCGTTAGGGCAGGCCTACGGCCCGCGCCCGCTGGCCGCTCTTTGCTCTAGCTACGAGCGGTTCTTCCGCGCTATGCCGATCTTGGTCTTGCTGATCGTCCTCAACTACGGGCTCGCCTTTCTAGCAAGCACCTATGAGTTACTGTGGCTACGGCTGCCCGCATTCGCCGTGGCTGTGCTCGCTTTTGGGTTGCATTCGTCGGCGTATCAGTCGCAGATTTTTCGTGGGGCGATCCGCGCGATCAAGCCGGGGCAACTCCTCGCCGCGCGGGCGTTGGGGATGACACGTTGGCAGGCCATTCGCTACATCGTGCTTCCCCAAGCACTGCGCCTCGCCATCCCCGGTTGGTCCAACGAATACTCCGGAGTCCTCAAAGATACGTCGTTCGTCTTCGCCATCGGAGTCACTGAACTGACCCGCCAAGGCTGGCAGATCATGCAGCGCACCCGCGAGGTCTTTCTCATCTTCATCACCGTTGCCCTGATCTATTTAGTGCTGACATATCTTGGCACATGGTTGTTGGAGTGGGTCGAACGCCGCTGGGGAGTGCCGGGCTTGACGGGGCAGCGCCAGGAGGAGTACGGCCGTGTCATCTAACATTGTTGTGCGTGTGGAAGACCTCCACAAGCGCTATGGGAACGAAGAAATCTTAAAAGGGGTCTCGTTCACCGTGCGCCAAGGGGAGGCGTTGGCGATCATCGGGCCGTCGGGGACGGGCAAGAGCACGCTCTTGCGCTGCATCAATAGACTCACCGAGCCCGATCGCGGGCGCATCTTTCTCGAAGATACGGAGATCACCAGCCCGCATGTAGATATCAACAAGATTCGCCAGCAGATCGGATTTGTCTTTCAAGACTTCAATCTCTTTGCACACCTGACAGCTCTCGATAACGTGCGGCTGGGATTGATGAAGGTGAAAGGGTTTTCCAAGAAAGAAGCTACCGAGCGGGCGATGCACGAGCTGGCGAGGGTGGGCTTGGCCGAAAAAGCGCACGCGTATCCAGCGCAGCTCTCCGGTGGGCAGCAACAAAGAGTCTCTATAGCACGCGCGTTGGCGATGGACCCCAAAGTAATGCTCTTTGACGAGCCGACCAGCGCCCTCGACCCTGAGCTCATTGGCGAAGTTTTACAAGTGATGCAAGAGTTAGCCGAAGAGGGCATGACGATGATCGTAGTGACGCACGAGATGGGGTTTGCCCGCTCTGTTTGCGACGAAGTGATCTTCATGGAGAAGGGCGTGATCGTGGAGCAGGGGCCGCCAGAACAAGTCTTTCTCAACCCTCAGCAGCCACGCACCCGGCAGTTCTTGGGCAAGATCAGTGAGCTGTACGGAGGGGCGCGATGACCCCGTTCTGCCAGGCGTTCGCTGATGGGAGCTTCCTGCGGCTGGCGTGCGACATCGCGCCGCGATTGCTGGCAGGGCTAGCGACGACCTTCCAATTGACGATCTTTGCGATTGGGCTAGGGTTAGCGGGCGGGATTCTCTTAGCGCTAGGGCGCGTCTACGGGAATAAGCCCATCTATTGGCTGAGCACGGCGTACGTCCAGTTTGTGCGCGGCACGCCCGTGTTAGTTCAACTCTTTCTGATTTACTATGGGCTGCCGGTCTTCGAGATTCGCTTAGACTCGCTGACGGCAGCGATTGTGGGTCTTGGGCTCAACAGCGCGGCCTATCAAGCCGAGTACTTTCGTGGCGCGATCCAAGCGATCAGCCGCGGGCAGATGCTTGCTGCGCGCGCTGTCGGCATGACCAATCTCCAAGCGATTCGCT
>JAPWVB010000113.1 GCA_028275205.1 Candidatus Acetothermia bacterium | reverse complement strand
GACGATATCGAACTCGCCCTCCGCGAAGGGCTTTGCTAGCACGTCGCGGCGCTCAAAATATGGGCCAAAGCGCTTTACTGCTCCAGCAACCATCTTCTCGCTCAGATCGACCCCCAAATACGAGCGATACCGCACGCCCTGGGCGTCTAGATATTTTTTGAGATACCCCAGGCCGCAGCCGACGTCTAAAATCGTTCGCTCTGTCAGATCGAACTTCTCGACAGCGTGACGGAAGATCCTCTGCTGGACTTCCTCGTCGGGGTACTCGAGGACGGCCATGTCGTCGCCCGCTAAGACGATATTCCGAGCGTCGAAGAACGCCGCGTACTCATAGTGATCGCGAAAGCGCTTGGGCTTATAGAGCGCCATGCGACGACGCATGCGAGACCAGAGCTTCGCCAACATAGAGATCATTATATCGTCACTGACACTTCTGGGCTATCTCCGCGGCTGCGGAGTCGCTCAGCCCGCCAAAGTCCCGCGTATTATCTGCAACTATGGTGTCGCGACACTCGACGATATTCTGCGCACTGAGCGCCCACAGCCCATACGTGCGATTGTTTCGGATCACGCTCTTGGTGATCCAGACTGCGACATTCGTATGAGCGATCTCCGCGCCGGTGCTCCCGTTGCCTTCTAAGATCACGTTGCGCAGCGTCAGCTCGATCTTCCCCTCGGCGTCTATGCCGTCGTCGCGGAAGTTGCGCACCGTGAGATTCTCAAGGAAGACTTTGGCTGTGCCGCGAATGGTGATCCCGTCTACGTCGCCCAAGCCCGTGCCATCAATGATGACGCTCTCGCGCTCAGCCCCGCGAATTCTTATGGTCTTCTCGCGGATCGTCAGCGGCTCTTTGTATACCCCCGGCGCGACAAAGATGACCCCGCCGCCCGTGAGCAATTCTTTGGGGACGTTCTCGCTGACGTCGCCCAGGCCGTTGATCCCCATCCCCGTGTCCCAAGCGTCAATCGCTCCTTGGATCGTCTGGAAGTCTTGGGGAACTCGATAGCCGCTTCGGTTGTCTTCCCCCGACAGCTGCGACGCGCTGTCGGCGGAGATCCCGTAGCCCTTGTTGCCCCCAATGATATTATGATGAATCTCTACGCGCGAGCCCTCGATGCGCACGCCGTCGCCGCCGTTCCCCGCTACAGTGTTTTGATGAAGCACAACCCCCTCGCTCTTGATGATCGTTATGCCCTCGGTGGGGCTCTCCGAGATCGTGTTGTACTCAAGGGTGATCTTCTTGCTCTCCTCGATGCGCACCGGGCCGCGTATAGTGAGCGTCGTGATCGAGACGTTCTCCGTCTTTGAGATCGTGATCTGTCCCTGGAGTGTCGCACTCTGGCCGATGAGCTGAATGGGCTTGGTGATGGAGAGATTCTCTTGATATGTTCCCGATTGGATCTGCAGGGTGCTGCCGCTGCGGGCGGCATCAATCGCCGGCTGAATCTGCGAAAATGCGCATCCCGACGGACAGATCGTCAGCGTCTGCGGCGAGACCATCAGCACCCAGACTGCTATCACAGCTACGATCGCGACGACGCCCACCGAGCCAAAGATCACCCAGTATCGGCGATTGAGAGTCTTTTGAGACATAGTCTCTTATCCCTCCTTAGTTACCTCTCACCCCAGCTCTAACCCCTCCCCCAGCCCCTCCCCGACGCGGAGAGGGGAGCTCCCCCTTCCCCTTTAGGGAAGGGGGCCGGGGGGTTAGGTCAGGGGACGGGAGTGAGGGTGAGAGAATCGTTCGCGCAGGCCGCGCCGGTAGAGCCAGCGAATCCCGCGCGCGATCCAGCGCGTCACTTTCTCACTATACGGATACCAAAAGACCTCGCGCTTGAGGCCAAAGCGATCTACGACGACCGTCTGCGGCCACGTGAATTGTCTCAGCCCCCACTCCCCGTGGCGGCGCCCCAGCCCGCTCTGCTTCACCCCTCCATAGGGCGCCTCTAAAATCGCAAAGTTCGTAATACAATCGTTCACGCAGACGTTGCCCGACTCGATATGCCGCGCCAGCTGCATCCCCAATCTCTTATCTTTCGTGAAGACGCTCGCGGAGAGCCCATAGATCGAATCGTTTGCCAACTGCAGGGCTTCTTCGATAGAGTTCACTCTCATAATGGGGATGACCGGCCCAAACGTCTCCTCGCGCATGATCTGCATCGAGTGATCAACGTTGACCAAGACCGTCGGCTCGAAGAAGAGCCCCTCTCTGCGCTTTCCCCCAATGAGAATCTGGGCGCCCTTCTCGACGGCATCGCGGACGTGGCGCTCCACGATCTCCAACTGTCGCGGCGTCGTGAGCGGGCCGATCTCTACACCCGTGCGCAGTTCTTTCACCTTCTCCACGACTCTTTTGACGAATTCATCATAGATTGGGGCTTCGACGTAGACGCGCTCCACGGACATGCACGTCTGCCCGGTGTTGGTCAGCGCGCCCCAGACGCACGCGTTCGCCGCGCGCTCAATATCAGCGTCTTTTAAGACGATCATGGGGTCTTTGCCGCCAAGCTCCAAGAGCACGGGGATGAGTCGCTGCGCGGCGCGCTCGGCGACCTTCTTCCCCGTGGCGACCGAGCCCGTGAACGCGATCCCATCGCAATGATCTACTAACGCTGCGCCGGTGTCGCCATAGCCGCAGAGCGTCTGTAGGACGTTTTCGGTCAAGCCCACCTCACGAAAGATGCGCTCGACCAAAAGCCCCGTCAGGGGGGTGTATTCTGAGGGCTTCAAGATCACCGCATTGCCGGCGATGAGCGCGGGGACGACGTCGCCCATAGCGAGGGTGAACGGATAATTCCACGGGGAGATCACGCCGACGACGCCCAGGGGCTGATAGATCACAAAGACGCGCTTGGTCTTGAGCAGATGGGGGCTACGAATCTCATCTCTGAGATAGCGCTCAGAGTTCTTCGCATAGAATCCGAGGAGATCGCAGCAATAGAAGACTTCGGCGACGAGGGCTTCGGTGCGGGGTTTGCCGGTCTCGGCGCAGATGGTCTCGATGATCTCGTCTTGGTGATCAACGATCCAGTCGCGGGCGGCGTAGAGGTAGCGGGCGCGCTGGGCGACTGAAAGCTTCTTCCAATGTTGGAAGGCGGCACGGGCGCGGCGGACGGCTTCCGGGACGGCCTGTGGCGGGGTGATGGGCACTTCGGCGATCTGCTGTCCTGTAGTGGGATTGACGACCTTGAGCATCGGTGTTGTTTCGGCTGAGATTCCCATGCTTTTTATTCTACTCGCTCTTGGGGAGAAAGCAACTGTGGGCTCTTGCCCGAGGGCCGGACCAGGGGTCTTGACTAGGCGGGGGGGAGGTGTGCTATAATCCAG
>JAPWVB010000026.1 GCA_028275205.1 Candidatus Acetothermia bacterium | reverse complement strand
TGCGATCGAGCTCTTCGATGGCCTTCTCAAGCCCTTGTGGCGTGGTGAGATCATAGCCCGCGCAGAACGCATGGCACGTGTCTATGCACACCCCAAGTCGGTCGGGATGCTGCACATTCTTCAGCACCGTCGCAAGTTCAGCGAACGACGCCCCAAGCTCTGTGCCCTCGCCCGCGGAGTTCTCCAAGAGAATCTTCACAGTCGGAGCGTTCTTCGCCTGGGGGCTGGCCAGCACAGTATCTAACGCTTCGACGATGCGTTCTAAGCCCTTCTCGACTCCCTGGCCCATGTGCGCCCCGATGTGGGTGTTGACGTGGGGGATGTGCAGCTCCCCGGCCCGTTGAATCTCGTCCTTGAGGGCTTGCACCGACAAGCTGAAGATCTTCTTGTCTGGGGAGGCGAGGTTGATGAGATAGATCGTATGGATGACGGTGTACTCGATGTGAGCGCGCTGGCGGCGCTCGAGGAACTTCTTGGCGTCGTCGGGGGAGAGCGGGCTCATCTTCCAGCTGCGGGCGTTATGAGAAAAAATCTGCAGCGCGTTAATATTGAGCGCTTCCGCGCGGGCGACGGCTTGCTCAAGCCCCCCAGAGATCGACAGATGGCACCCTAAGATCATCGTTATGGCACTCCCAGTTGAAGCTCGAAGACTTGGACGAGGCGCTTCTCGATCTCACTTAAATCTGCTACAGTGAGTGCGCCGAGCTTCTTTCGTATTAAAGCTTGGTGCACGGTGAGAAGCTTCCCTACGCGAACGACGGAAGGCCCTAGCAAACCAGCGCTCTGCCAATCTTGAAGAGGATAATCCGTAAAAAGACTGGCCCTCTGGCTCGTAATTGCCGCTATGATCACATCTTGACTACTCTGATGGAAGCGATCACCGCTGAGCACAACAGCCGGTCTTTGACGTTGAGCGCTCAAATCTGTGAACGGGAAGGGCACAAGGACAACGTCGCCGCGGTTATAGCTGGTCATAGCGTGCATCTTCAGGGTTGTCCCAAAACCCAAAAGCAGGCTCAGCCACCTGCAACCATCCAAGCTCCTCCGCTGAACACAAGAGCACCGCCGGCAGCCGCTCCAGAAGTTGGCGCTGCTCCTCCGGCTCTAGATGCGCAATCTGCTGCAGAATCTCATCTACCCGATGCCCTTGTGCCATAGACCTCACCAAGGCGATTATAATCCCACACCCCAACTCCGTCAAAGCCCAAAGAGCTCTTGGGCGTTTCGTGTCGTCGCTTGGGCGATCTCTTCGAAAGAGAGCTTCTTGATCTGCGCGACGGTTTGGGCGACATAGCGCACAAAACTCGGCTCGTTGCACTTGCCTCGCAAGGGCACGGGAGCCAAATACGGGCAGTCCGTCTCGAGTAATAGTCTTTCTATGGGAATCTTCGCCACCGTCTCGCGCAGCACGTGAGACTTCTCAAACGTCACGATCCCGTTTACTGAGAGATACATCCCCAGATCGAGCAGTTCTTGCGCTAACGCCCAATCGCCTGTGAAGCTGTGCACCACGCCGCGCACCCCAGGGTGCTCTTTGAGAATCTGAAGGAGATCTTCGGCCGCATCGCGCAGATGGATGACCACGGGCTTGTGAAGCTCTTGGGCGATGGCTAGCTGTGCCCGAAATGCCCGCTGCTGCGCTGAGCGCGGCGCGTACTCTTTAAAATAATCTAAGCCGATCTCGCCCACGGCGACGACTTCGGGCTCAGCGCACAGCCGGCGCAGCTGTGCTAACGTCTCTTCTTCAGAGAACTGCTCGGCCTCGTGGGGATGGACCCCGACGGCGCAGCGCAGCTCGTACTTGCGCGCGATCTCGAGCGTCTTGTGACTCGACGGGACGTCCGTGGCGATAGAGATAATCTTGACGTTGGCCTCCAGAGCGCGCCGCACGACGTGCTCGCGATCGGGGTCAAACTGAGGGCTGTCGAGATGGGCGTGACTGTCAATGAGCATTATTTCTGATGGCGCTTGCGATAGTCGCGGATGATCGTGGGCAGCACGATAACAGTGACCACCAGGAACATCCCTACCAGAAAGCCTAGGAGCCAGAGTGCAGATGGAGACATTGCCCTATACCTCGCTTTGCTTGGGAGTCATAGCGCATCCCCAAAAGTATAGCAGAAATCTCACTCGAACTCCCGCAGCGCCCTGGGTAATGCGCGCAGCACATCAGAAGCGATCATGCCGTGCTCGCCCAGCTCGCTCTTTAAAAGATCAGCGGCCCGCCCGTGCAGATATACAGCACAAACGCTTGCTGTTATACTGTCAAGCCCCTGAGCCAGCAAGCCCCCAAGACAGCCCGTCAGCACGTCCCCGGTGCCGCCGCTGGCTAAGCCCGAATTCCCCGTAGAATTTATAAAAACTTCCCCATCAGGGGTCGCGACCACCGTGGGGACGCCCTTGAGCACCAGCACGCTGTTGAGCTGTTTAGCTGTCTTGCGGGCAATGCCCACGCGGTCCGACTCGATCTCCTCCACGCCCTGGGCAATCAGCCGCGATAATTCCCCCGGATGAGGCGTGAGCACCGTGGGGGCTGTGCGCTGGGAGAGAATCTTCTTGGCCTCTGGGCCGAGGGCGTTGAGCCCGTCGGCATCGAGGACCAACGGCTTGTCAGCTTTGGCGACAAGCTGTCGCACTGTCTTAACAGTGTGCGGGTGGCGCCCCAGCCCCGGCCCCACGATCAGCACGTCTTTGTCTTCGAGCATCTCGAAGATCTTCGCGATGGCCGCGGGCGCGAGCGATCCGTCTTCCTCGGGTAGGCCCAGCTTAATGACCTCCGTGAGCTTAGCTTCCATAGCTATGAGCAGACTTTCGGGCACCGCTAGATAGACCAATCCTGCCCCGGCGCGCAGCGCCGCTTCCGCACAGAGCGCCGCCGCCCCCGTGTACCCCCGCGAGCCCGCGATAACCAAGACTTTGCCGTAGTCGCCCTTGTGGCTGTAGGGCTCGCGCTTGGGCAGATGCTCGCGCACCCAGCCTGCGTCTACAAGCGTCATCGTGCTGGCATACTGGTCTATCAGCATGCGGGGATACCCGATGGGCTTGACGACCAGCTCGCCGACGTACTGGCGTCCGGGGTAGAGCAACAATCCCAGCTTGGGCAGCGCAAACGTCACCGTCAGGTCAGCGTAGACGGCCGGCCCCAGCACGTGCCCCGTGTCGGCCTCCACCCCGGAGGGAATATCAATCGCGCAGACGAACGCCGAGCTGAGATTGATGAGCTCGATAGCTTCGGCGGCGAGCCCTTGGGCGGCGCCGCGAAACCCCGTGCCAAAGAGCCCATCCACGACGAGCTCCGCGTCTGCGAGGGCTCGCGCCAGCGCGCGCATATCGTGAGGCTTGGTATGGTGTTTCAGGGTGATCCCAAGCTTATTTAAAAGCTCAGCTTGGTGGCGCGTCTCCTCCGAGAACTCTTTGGGGGCACAGAGCGCATGGACTTCGACGGCAGCCCCGAGATCAATCAAGCTGCGGGCCACGACCAAGCCGTCGCCGCCGTTGTTCCCCTTCCCAATGATAACTACGATCTTCTTGTGGGCGATATCGGGAAATCGCGTGCAGAGCTCTTCGGTGACGGCGCGTCCGGCCATCTCCATGAGCACCAAGCTGGGGATGCCAAGGCGCTCTATCGCTTGGCGATCGAGCTCGGCCATCTGCGATCCGGTGAGGACTTTCATAAGGGGAGCTCAACCTCTGGCAGAAATGGATTCAAGAAGCGTACCCCTTCGATCCGCCGCCCGTGAGCGAAGTCTTCGCTCAGCACTATAGGGATCTGATTGAGCCGCGCTGTGGCCCAGATCTGGGCATCCCAGTAGCTGAAGCCATGCGCTAGCACTCCACGTACTGCCTCCTGGACAATCATAGGTGTTATAGGGAGGATCGTCCACGCCCGAAGATAGTTCTCTACGCGCTCCCTGGCAATCTTTGGGGGGAAGGGCTTGTGCAGCTTGCGTGTGAGCACAATGAACAGCTCCCCCAGCACTTGGGTGCTCAACGCGCTCATCCCGACAAGCTGATCGAGTACTGCGAGAGCGCGCGCTTGCTTATCCGGTTCAGATCGGTCATACGCGTAAGCGAGCACATTCGTATCAATGAAAAAGTTCAAGGGAGGGGCCATCTTAGGCCTCATCTTCGTAGAGCTCATCTCGCGTCCATCGCCGACGACCTGCGAGAGGGCCTTGAGCTATGAGCCTCCGAATGAACGCTTTCTCTCGCCTCCACGCCCTAAGATCAGGAGAAACCACGCTACTCCCTAAAGAGCAATCAAGGGCCTGACGGATGAGCTTGGCCTCACTGCACCCCAGTTGCCGGGCAAGGCGCTTGAGTTGATCCTCATGACGGCGCTCTATATAGATCTGCTTGCGAATCATACATCGTATTCTACATCATAGCCTCAAGCCCGGCCACATAATCAATTACAGCAGCGCCTCGACGAACTCTTCGGCTTTGAACTCTCTTAAGTCGTCGGCGCGCTCGCCCACGCCGATCAGCTTGATGGGCAGCTTCAGCTCGCTGGCGATCTGGATGACCGCCCCGCCCTTGGCCGTGCCGTCCAACTTCGTGACCACGATCCCCGTCACCGAAACAGCCTCGTGGAAGAGCTTCGCTTGGGCGATCGCGTTCTGTCCCGTCGTGCCATCTAAGACTAAGAGTCGTTCATCAATGGGCCGCCCCAGGCGCTTCTCCACGACTCTGTTGATCTTCTTGAGCTCTTCCATGAGATTGTGCTTGGTGTGCAGGCGCCCCGCCGTGTCGATGAAGAGCGCATCGGCGCGCTCTTTCAGCGCGCGCTCCACGGCGTCGAACGCCACGGCTGAGGGATCTGCCCCCGGACGGTGCGCCACCAGCTGCGCCCCGACGCGCTCCGCCCAAATCCCCAGTTGCTCAATGGCTGCCGCGCGAAACGTGTCCCCCGCGGCAAAGATGATCGTGCGCTTGCCAAAGTCATCGCGTAAGTGTTGGGCGAGCTTGGCGATCGTCGTCGTCTTGCCCGAGCCGTTCACCCCCAAGATTAAGAAGACCGTGGGTTGATCATCTATTCTGAGATTGAGGGCTCCTTCGGCGGGACGCAGGCGCTCTTTGAGAATCTCCTTGAGCAGCTCCATGACTTCTGCAGAGTCCTGCACGCCCCGCGCCGCCGCGCGCGCTTTGAGGGTCTGCACGATCTCGAGCGTTGCGTCCACGCCGACGTCGGCCGTGATTAAGATCTCTTCGAGCTCGCTGAGCACGGCGTCGTCGAGGCGCCGCCCCGGCTGGAGGGCCTGGGCGAGCCGCCCCGCGAGCTGCTCTTTGGTCTTCTTCAGCCCGTCCTTGAGTCGCTGGAACCAGCTCATCTACATCCTTTCTGGGGCCACAAGCCCCAAGAGTGCAAACGTTCTTTCGAAGATGATCTGCACCGCGCGACAGAGCCCTAGTCTCGCTTGCGACAGAGCGGGATTGGCCTCGTCGAGCACGCGGTGCCTCTCGTAAAAATCATGAAAGAGCCCGGCCAGCTCGTGCGCGTAACTGGCGAGAAAGTGCGGGGCCAGGTGCTCCGTGGCATCAGCGACAATCTGCGGGAACTCGTCGAGCTTCTTGATGAGTGCAAGTTCCTCGTGGGCGTTCAGAAGCTGAAGCTCGGCGCTCTTCGTTGGCTCTGCCTCCAACTTCTCCAAAATGCTCTTGATCCGCGTGTACGCATACATCACGTAGTAGACGGGGTTGTCCTTGGACTGCTGCTTGGCTAAATCTAAGTCGAAGTTGACGTGGGAGTCCGCGCTACGCATCAGCAGAAAGTATCGCACGACATTTACGGCGAAGTCTTCGCGCGCGGCTTCGCCCTGGCCGGGGGCGAGCTCGACTGTGCTCTTGAGCTCGTCAATGAGCTCGTCTATAGTGACGAAGGTGGCCATGCGCTTGGACATCTTGACCGGCTGGCCGCCGCGCAGCAGATTCACCCATTGATGGATGAGCACGCGAATCTTGTCGGGGTTGCACTCTTTGGGGAGTTTTCCGCCCTCCCACAACGCACGCACCGCCGCGAGCACGTCCTGGTACGTCTCCTGGTGATCGGCCCCGAAGATGTCTATGATGAGATCAAAGCCACGCAAGAGCTTGTTGGCATGATAGGCCATGTCAGGAAGCCGGTATGTCGGCTCGCCAGTGTGACTGCGTACCAGCACCCTGTCTTGCGGGCGACCGAGGGCCGTCGCTTTGAACCAGATCGCGCCGTCTTTCTCGTAGGCGAGATCGAGCTCGCGCAGCCACTGCAAGAGCGTCTGATTGGTCACAAATATTAACCTCTCCCCCTGCCCCTCCCCTGAAGAGGGAGGGGAGAAGTTGGGTAAGTCATACAGCCAGCTCTCGTTGTAGTAGACGTCGAAGACGCGCTCAGGTGGCCTGCGGAAGAGCCGACTGAGCGTACGCTTGATCTCCGCAAAGAGCTCCCTCTCGGCAAATTCGGTGAACTGCTCGACGCTGGCGCCCTCCCACTGATCGCCGTAGTGCTGCTCGATCTTCCGGGCGATCTCGTAGATATACTCCCCGTGATAGCCATCTTCGGGGAAATTCGAGGGCTTGCCAAGGAGCTCCACGTAGCGTGCCCGCACGGACTCGCCCAGAAGCTTCATCTGCCGTCCAGCGTCGTTGTAGTAATACTCTCGCGTCACGTCGTAGCCCGCGTTCTCTAAGAGTCTCGAAATAACATCTCCGAGCACCGCTTGGCGGCAGTGCCCCACCGTGAGTGGTCCGGTGGGGTTGGCGCTCACGAACTCGACTTGGGCGCGTTTGCCCCGCCCAACGCTCAGCTTCCCATACTCACTCCCCTGCGCGAGGATCTCTCTGAGGGCTTGATGGATCGTCTCCGGCTTGAAGAAGAAGTTGATGAACCCCGGCCCGGCAATCTCCACTCTCTCAAATGGACTCTGCTCAATGGCAGCGACGATCTCTTCGGCGATTTGCCGTGGGGCTTTCTTGAGCTTCTCCTTGAGCGCGAATGCTACCGTGCTGGAGAGATCCCCAAATTCGGGCTTCTCCGGCACGGTGATCAGTCCCGATGGAATCTGGTCGGAGATCCCATAAAGCCGCTGGATGGCTTCTTGCAGTCTTGCACGCACGAGCTCCCGCAACATACTCCTCCCATCAACTGAAGAACTGACAAACTGTCAAACTCCGAACTGTCTACGGGCATGGGGCTCGCTCCGGATTATACGCATCTATCAGTCTATCCAAGAAGCGAACGATCCTCCGCTCGACCTCCGGGGTGATCTCCTGAGCGTCGAAGAGGTCGAGCCTCCCCCAGGCCGTCAGCGCGATCTTCTTGGGCAGCAACGGATAGGGCGCGACGATCACCTTGCAGTATCCCTCAAAGTTTTCGGTCCTCAGCCGCCCAATCAGTCTTTTGAGGCCCTCGGCCACAGGGTCATCGAGCACGGGGCTCTCCCGAGGCCGATACTGCACTAATACCCCCCCAAGCCGCAGCATGTGTACTTGGATCTCGTTGGGGATGGGACGATCGTGAATCCCCCAATCGGTCGTGGCTCCCGCGTAAGGCCCCGACGTGGGAGGCACGGAGTTATAGCTTACCGTCTCCCCGAGCCGTAACTGATAGTCGCTGGGCTGCTGGATGGGGATGGCGACACCGGGCTTGGCGAAATACACAGCGTAGATGGCCCAGCCCCCTAGCCCCACAGCCGCGGCCGCAAGCCCCCCGAGGATGCCCCAGCGCCGCAGCTTCACCGAGAAAGCATTCCGCTGCGCTGCGCGCTTGCGTGGGACGGCCATAGGGCCGCGCCTTTGCGGATTCCACGAGAACATAAGTTGACAGCCCTTGTGAACAGATTATATCATAGAGGGCCCTCGCCGTGCAGCAGGGTGAGAGCTCATGGCCGAATATCAACAGATTCTGCAGTTAAGTGATATGCCGTGGGAGCAGGGGATCTCCCCGACGATCTGGCAGAAGCCCATCTGGACGCGCTCCGACTCCAACTCCCACGCCCAGATGATGCTCGTCAAGATGGCCCCTGGGGGAACTTCCCCAGCTCATCGCCATCCCCATCCCCAGATCTTCTATGTGATCTCCGGGACGGGGATCGTTCGTTTAGACGGGGTCGAGCACCCCCTCAAGCCGGGCTCGGTCGTGCGGGTGCTTGGAGGCGAGCTGCATGATTTTGTCAACACCGGCACCGAAGAGCTCGTCATGATCGAGATGCAGATCTTCGACATCAAGATTGACCTGAAGAAAGTCTTAGAGAAAGCTCAACAGAAGCGATGAATCTCAAGATTTGGTTTCTCGCGACGCGCCCGTGGTCGTTCACGATGACCGCGATCTCCGTGGGGGTCGGCGGGGCCGTAGCGGCCCTCGATGGGGCTTTTGACGTCTGGCTCTTTCTGCTGACGCTCGTCGGCGCGGTCTGCGTCCACGGCGCGACCAATCTTATTAATGATTATTTTGATTATAAGAGCGGGGTAGACCGCCCCGGCGCCCCAACGACGCTCTATCGTCCTCACCCGTTGGTGCAGGGGCTCATCTCCCCGCGGGCGGTGCTCTGGGTCAGCGTGGGGCTCTATGCGATCGCTGCTATAATTGGGCTTGCGCTCCTAGCACTGAAGGGCGCAGGGCTGCTCTGGTTTATACTCGTCGGCGCGATCGCGAGCTTTTTCTACACCGCCGGCCCGATCAAGTACAAATATCTCGCCCTGGGAGAGCTTGCGGTCTTTCTCATGTGGGGCCCGGTGATCGTCGGCGGGACGTACTTCGTCCAGCGAGGCTCGCTCAGCCTTGACGCTGTACTCATCTCGGTGCCGTTTGGGTTACTCGTTGCCCTGGTCTTGCTTGCGAATAATCTGCGCGATATTGACTACGATCGCAGCGCGGGGATCGCGACCCTGGGGACGCTCCTGGGCCAACAGAAGACGCGCGTGCTCTATCAAGGGCTTATTCTCTTGGCGTATCTTGCTATAGCTCTCCTGATAGCCCTGAAAATCTTGAGCCCCTGGGGGGTGTTGGTCTTCTTCTCCGCTCCTGTTGCGTTCAGGCTCATCAGGACGCTGCAGCGCGAGATCCCCAACGATGCCGACGCCCGCACCGCCCAGCTCGACACGCTCTTTGGGGTCTGGCTCATCGTCGGGCTCATCTTGGAGAAAATCTTCCCACTATGAGCAGAGACTACGCGCTCATCAGGCTGATCGTCCTGGCGTTCGCTCTATGGTACTTCGCGTTTCAGACAGATGTGTGGAACTTCTGGGTGCGGCTGTCGCTGGCGGCAGCGCTCTTAGCGACGATCGCGCTCATCATGACGCCCGACCGATGGGAGCTCTTTCGGGCCCGCCCGCGCGATATAGCCATCGGGGTCGCTTCGGCTCTTCTGCTCTATGGGATCTTCTGGGTCGGCAAGCAGATCGCTCTCGCGATCTTGCCCTTCGCTGCAGATCAGATTCAGAGCGTCTACGCCAAGCGGGGGCAGCTCGACCTTCTGTCTATCGGGCTGTTGTTGTTCTTTCTGCTGGGGCCGAGCGAAGAGATCTTCTGGCGGGGGTTTGTACAGCGCCGGCTGGGCCTACCCGTCACGACCGCACTCTACGCGCTCGTACACATCTGGACGCTCAATCTTCTCTTACTCGTAGCGGCGGGCGTCGCGGGGCTTTTGTGGGGCTGGCTCTACCAGCGCGAACAGAACTTGATCACGGTGATCATCTCGCACGCCCTCTGGGATGTGAGCATCTTCGTGCTCTTCCCCCTGCTATGACATAGCTCATAAAATGAGATGACATAGCTCGTGGTGCGGAGCCGCCGAAAGTCGGTAGAATCAGAGCGGCGACTGCGGTCGCCGAGGAGGTTTTATGAAGATAGCAGTTCCCAAAGAGACCACGCCCTATGAGCGACGGGTCGCGCTCGTGCCGGAGACCGTGGCGCGACTCGTCAAAGGGGGGATCGCCGTCCAGGTCGAGGCCGGCGCCGGGGGAAACTCCTCCTACCCCGACGGAGAGTACCAAGCCGCCGGCGCGACGATCATCCCCGACAGAAAGACCCTCTTTAGTACGGCCGATATCCTCATCAAAATCCAGAAGCCCTCGCCCGAAGAGATCGGGCTGCTGCGCGAGGGCAGCGTCCTGATCGGGATTCTCCAGCCCCTGGTCAACCCCGATCTGGTGCAGCAACTCGCCCAGAAGAAGATCACGGCCTTCGCGATGGACAT
Organism: Candidatus Acetothermia bacterium; assembly: GCA_028275205.1. Lineage (GTDB taxonomy): Bacteria > Bipolaricaulota > Bipolaricaulia > RBG-16-55-9 > DRXL01 > JANXCC01. Next base: position 4,421 of record JAPWVB010000026.1, on the reverse strand, counting down.
GATCCCCAGAATCACTCGCGCTCAGCCGATGGACGTGCTCTCGTCCCAGAGCACGGTCGCGGGGTACAAAGCCGTCTTGCTCGCGGCGCAGTATCTCCCCAAGTTCTTCCCCATGCTCTCGACGGCTGCGGGGACGATCACCCCGGCGAAGGTCTTTATCATTGGCGCTGGGGTCGCCGGGCTGCAGGCGATCGCCACCGCCCGACGCTTGGGGGCAGTCGTCCAGGCGTTCGACGTCCGCCCCGCCGTCAAACAAGAAGTGGAGAGCTTGGGCGCCAAGTTCGTCGGTCTCGCTTTAGAAGAAGCCGCCGATAAGTCCGGCTACGCCAAGGAGCTCTCCGAGGAACACAAACAGAAAGAGCGCGAGCTCATCGCCAAGTACGTCAGAGAGTCCGACGTCGTGATCACCACGGCGCTCGTCCCCGGCAAGCGGGCTCCGCTGCTCATCACCAAGGAGATGGTCTCCGCGATGAAGCCCGGCTCGGTCATTATAGATTTAGCTGCCGAGCAGGGCGGCAACTGCGAGCTCACCCAACCGGGGAAAGAATCTTTCGTCAACGGCGTGACTATCGTGGGGCCGATCAATCTCCCCAGCTCGATGAGCTATCACGCCAGCCAGATGTACTCGCGCAACATCGCGAGCTTTCTCAGTCTCTTGATTAACAAAGAGAAGCAGCTCAATCTCGATTTCAACGACGAGATCATCAAGGGCTGCTGCGTCACCCATGACGGGAAGGTTTTGATGAAGGAGGTCTTATGACCGAAGCACTCTTAGCCGCACTGTACATCTTCGTGATCGCGATGTTCTTGGGGTTCGCGGTCATTACCAAAGTCCCGCCCCTGCTCCACACCCCGCTGATGTCCGGCTCCAACGCGATCTCCGGGATCACCATCATCGGGGCCCTCATCGTCGCCGGACGACAGGAGGGCTGGCTGCAGACGATCTTGGGACTGATCGCGATCATCTTGGCGATGATCAACGTCGTCGGCGGGTACTTGGTCACCGACCGCATGCTCCAGATGTTCAAGCGAAAGCCGGGTGAGAAATAATGGCTCTGCGCGAAGTGCTCATTGCGTTAGCGTACATGATCGCGTCGGCGTGTTTCGTCATCGGGCTGATGTGGCTGCAGTCGCCCAAGCGGGCCCGCGCGGGCAATATGCTCTCGGCCCTGGGGATGCTCCTGGCTATTATAGCTACGTTGTTTGTGTCGGGGATCAAAGACTACTCGGTCATCATCATCGGGATGATCATCGGTTCGGCGCTTGGGGCAGTCATGGCCTATACGGTGAAGATGACGGCCATGCCCCAGATGGTCGGGATTCTCAACGGCTTTGGCGGTGGGGCCTCGGCGCTCGTCGCGGCCGCCGAGTTCTTCAAATACGTCGCCGACCCCAGCACCCTGACGCCCGACGTCTCCGTCTCGATCATGCTCGCGATGGTCGTCGGGTCAGTGACGCTCTCGGGAAGCATGATCGCCGCAGGGAAGCTCCAGGGGATCGTCCACGAGCGCCCCATCACCTACCCGTTCCAGAATATTATTAATTTGATATTCTTTCTCACGATCGTCGCCGCCGGGGTCTTTCTGGTCGCCAGCTTCGGGCACCCGTGGGTCTTTCTCTATCTGACTGTCGCGGCGTTGGTCTTCGGGGTTCTGTTCACGATCCCCATCGGCGGGGCGGACATGCCCGTCGTCATCTGCTTCTTGAACGCCCTGTCGGGCGTCGCCGCGGCGATGGCCGGGTTCGTCATCAAGAACAACGCTCTTATTATTGCGGGCTCGCTCGTGGGAGCGTCGGGGATCATCCTCACCCAAATTATGTGCTGGGCGATGAACCGCCCGATCACCAACGTGCTCTTTGGGGCGTTCGGGGCAGTCACAGCCGCCAGCTCCGCGACGGCCACGGCCACGAAGAAGACCGTCAGGCCCATCCAGCCCGACGAGGCCGCGATCTTGCTCGCCTATGCGCAGTTGGTCATCATCGTGCCCGGCTACGGGATGGCCGTCTCCCAAGCCCAACACGCCGTAAGACAATTAGCTGACGAGCTGGCCAAGCGCGGCGTGACCGTCAAGTACGCGATCCACCCCGTCGCCGGCCGGATGCCCGGCCACATGAACGTGCTGCTTGCCGAAGCCAACGTCCCCTACGAGCAGCTCTACGATATGGACCAGATCAACGACGAGTTTCAGAACGCCGATGTCGCGCTGATCGTGGGGGCCAACGACGTGGTCAACCCCGCGGCGCGGTACGATAAGAGCAGCCCGATCTACGGGATGCCCATTCTCAATGCCGACCATGCCAAGCATATCATCGTGCTCAAGCGCAGCATGAACCCTGGGTTTGCGGGGATCGAGAACGAGCTCTTCTACAACGAGAAGACGCGGATGCTCTTTGGGGATGCCAAGGAGTCCCTCACCAAGCTCATCAACGAGGTGAAGAATCTGTAAGCCAGTTCGCCAGCCTCTGGCTGGCGAAGGCGTACGGTCCAGGCGAAGCCTGGGATGAACCCCAGGGTGAGCATCGGATATAATAAAGCACTATGGACTACCCGTTCTCTGAAGAGCACCGCATCTTCCGCAAGGCCGTCCGACGCTTCGTCGAAGAGGAACTCAACCCCCACGTGGACGAGTGGGAAGCCGCCGGCATCTTCCCCAAAGACGTCTACAGAAGAATGGGTGAACTGGGCTTTCTGGGGATCCGCTACGACGAACAATACGGCGGCGCCGGCGCCGATATCTGGAGCACCGTCGTCTTCTGCGAGGAGCTGGGACGGTGCCGCTCCCGCGGCCTGACCATGAGCGTCTTGGTGCATACGGACATGTCCTCGCCCTATCTCTATAAGTACGGCTCCGAAGCCCTCAAACAGAAATTCCTTCCCGCGATGATCCGCGGGGAGAAAGTCGGCGCCATCGCCCTCACCGAGCCCGGCGGCGGCTCCGATCTCGCAGCCATGCGTACGACTGCGAAAAAGAAGGGCGCCTACTACATCCTCAACGGGAGCAAGACGTTCATCACTAACGCCCTCAACGCTGACCTCTTCTTCGTGGCCTGTAAGACCGACCCCAGCGCCGGCCATCGCGGGGTCTCCATGCTGCTCGTCGAGAAGGGCACCCCAGGGCTCTCCATCCAAAAGCTCCCCAAGAAGCTGGGAATGCACGCCTCCGACACCGGCGAGCTCTTCTTTGAGAACTGCCCCGTGCCCGCCGAAAATCTCATCGGCGAGGAGAACAAGGGCTTCTATTATATTATGCAAGGGCTGCAGAACGAGCGGTTCGTCTCCGCGGTGGCGTTCACGTCGTCGGCGCAGCAGGCCCTCGAAGACGCGATCCGCTATGCCCAAGAGCGCGAGCTGTTTGGCAAGAAGCTCTCGGAGTTTCAGATCACGCGGCACAAGCTCGCCAAGCTCCAGACAAAACTCGAGGCCGCCCGGCAGCTGCTCTATCAGGCCGCACGGGTCATAGAAGCTGGCGAGGACGCGACGACGATCGTCTCGATGTGTAAGGCGTTCTGCGCCGACGTCGCCTGCGAAGTCGCCGACGAGTGCTTGCAAATTCACGGGGGCTACGGCTACATCGAAGAGTACGACATCGCGCGATTCTACAGAGATATAAGACTGTGGAAGATCGGCGCGGGCACGACCGAAGTGATGTACGAGATCATCGCCAAGAGAATGGGGATTTAACCAGGCTTCGCCTGGACCGTACATCTTCGCCGGCCATTGGCCGGCGAAGGCGAACAGTCCAGACGAAGTCTGGTTATGGATCCACGTGGAGCGCCGCGACAAGCTCACCAGAGAACGTCCACGCCGTCTGGCTGAGCACCGTCAGGCGCAGATTCTGCACGTAGACCGAGCCCTCCAGCTCCGGGTCGCGCCGATCGTGCTGCTTGTGTTTGAACTTCAGCTCTGCCGTCACCTGCGCCCCATACTGAACAAGCCCCGTGATCTTCTCTTTCTCATACGTAGCCGTGATCGAGAGCGGCGCGGTGATATCCCCGATCAGATTGATTGCCGGGGCGACGGCTTTCATAGAAATATGCCCATGAGCCCTGTTCTGCGCCGGGTCGAGCATGAGATGCTGCACAGCATTCCCGAAGACCCCAAGGTCGTAGCGCCCTTCGAGCATCAGGGGGCCCTGCACGAACGCCAAGGCCGCCGCTTCGAGGAGCACGCTCGCGGGAGCCAACCCACCAAAGACAAGCCGCCCCGCCGCCCGCCCCAAATCAAACCCCATCTCCGTCAGCTTGCCCAGATCGCCCGCAAGATACGCCGAGCCCGTGAATTTATAGATCGTCGCTCCGCCGGCGCTGTACCCTGGCGCAAGAGTGATACTATACGACGTGGCGTAGGGGACATCGTCCAAGAAGACCATCTGGCTGAGGGTGAGCGTCCGGCCCTCCTGGGCCACCATCGCCAGCCCACC
>JAPWVB010000126.1 GCA_028275205.1 Candidatus Acetothermia bacterium | reverse complement strand
AATAGATCCAACAGGAGGGATCAACGACGTTCAGCAGCAAAGCGCTTCGCACGGCGGGGCTTGTGGCCCTGTGTTTGTTGGTCGGAGTAGTGTTCTCCGGGGCTTTGGGTGGGGCGCAGGTGCAGGCCCCACTACCACCAGAGATCATCACATCGGGGGATCCGGGATTCGATTCTTTGGCGAAACAGCTAGTAGCCGCGACGCCCAGGAACCGGATACCTTTTGTTGGCTGGCTCCCTCCTCCCCCTCCTGAACTCTTGGCTAAAGAGTGCGGGACCACGATCGCGGAGATCTTCATAGACCCAGAAGCACCGAAAGATCAAGTAGCGGCGGCCCGCTCCCTGGACGATGGGCCTCCCTTGATTGGGGCTGCTAGGTCCCTTGATGAGGGGAGCTACTTGCTGAGCAGAGTACCATTGCCGAAGGGGGTTTACTACGTCTGGATGGGGCGGGAGAGGATGCTGGGGAGGATCATCCCGATCCCACCTGAGCCTGACGATGGACTAAATAACTGGTTCATCTTCTTAGGCTACATCAAGCCCCCGCCAGAGATGATGGGTATCACGGCCATTCTCTACTACAAGGATGAGAAGTTCCGCACGCCGGAGGAGTGGCTCAACATCATCGGCTCGGGCATCGGCCTGAAAGACAGAGGCTGCGATCTGACCGTGCGCCACCTGTCGGTCACCGCCCACAAGATCAGCCCCCCGTGCAGGGTTCCCCCCTGCCCGCCCCCGTGGTGGGACATCATGGCGTTGGCGACCATCGCCAACATCGGCCAGATCGATGTGAAAGATCCGTTCACCGTGCGCGTCCTGCTCAACGGGCGTATCATCCATGAAGAGGAGATCACTGAGCTGGCCGCAGGAGCCCAACAGATAATCGTTGCTTTGGAGACAGTGTATAGCCCAGGGCTGTACACCGTGACGGTGATCGTGGACCCAGGGGACAAGATCAAGGAGCGCGATGAGACGAACAACATCGCGGAAAGGAGCATCAATATCCAGTGAGCGCGCTGTGGGAGGAGGGGACGCGGTTCGCAGGGGCATCTGAGCACACGGCTCGGATGCCCCTCGCCGCCTACTGCGGTAGCAAGCCTCAGGGAGGGAGGACGCAATGATCCTGACGTTCCAGCTGGTGAAGCCCGAGACAGTGCCTGAGGAGCGCCTCTTCGCCCTGATGCACCGGGCACGCCAGATCGCCATAGAGCTCGACGGGGTCTACGACCTGGCGCTCTACCAGACCGAGCGCCCTACTATCTGGCAGTGCAGCATTGACCCTGAAGACGAGCTATCTTGGAATCTCTTGCAAGACGACCTGCGCTTTCGCGAGGTCTGCCAAGCCCTCAAGCGCCTGGGGGTGAGCATCACATTAGAGAACCAGCTCGAACGACAGATTTAAATATACAGTCTCTCCGGGTCAACCTCGGTGCGCAGCACCCGTAGCTCGTCGGCCGAGGGCGGCTCGTTCTGCGCAACTCTTTTGGGAACGATCAGCTCAAAGCCTGTGTTCTCTAGGACTTTTTCGACGGTCACCCCAGGATGGGTCGCCACAAGCATCATGCGCTTGGTCGCCTCGTCATAGCCCAAGAGCGCTAAATCCGTCACAACGCGATAAGGCCCCGTCTCGGCAGGCAGTCCCGCGCGCTCCCGCGCCCCAGGACCATCTAAGTACCCCGGCGTTGTGATGAAGTCTACTCTCTCAACGAAGCGCTTCTTCTCGTGCTTCATGATCGCAATGGTGCGCCAGCAGAGCGACCCCACGTCGTTGGCCCCGCCGCTGCCGGGCAGCCTCACTTTGGGCTTCTCGTGCGGGCCGATCACCGTCGTATTTAAGTTCCCGTAGGGATCTATCTGAGCGCCGCCCAGAAAGCCGTACTCGATCAGTCCGCGCTGCGCCGTCTCCATCACGTCGCAGATCCCTGTGGCGACCATTGCGCGGTAAAAAGTGCGGGCTTCGCCCACGGCGCGGGGCAAGTCCTCAAGAGAAGCCTCGAAGATCGCGATGAGATCGGGATTGTAGAGCTTCTTCGCCAACGCCGCGGCTAACATCGGGATGCCCGTCCCAATGAACGCCGTGCGCGCCTCCTTCATCAAGCGCGCTGCAATGCAGATCATCAGCTCTGTGGGACTGTAGTCTGTGCTCGCCATCCTCTCACCGTCCCTTGTTGGCCCGCTTCAATGCCTCTAGCCGATCCCGCCCAATGAGATCCAAATACTCTTGATGGGTCTTGGGCCCGTAGACGTATTTCTGCAAGTACTGTTGCGTCGTCTCTTCGGTCTCGGCGGCTTTGAGAAACTCTAAGAGATGCTCTTGATCGCGCTCGTAGCAATAGCACATCTCGCCGGGGTGCGATCCGAAGGGCGCGACAACGACTGCGTCCACTAAGAACCATGGGATGATCGTGCGCTCAGGGTAGCGCTGAATCTCTTCAGTAGAGATGAGCTCTTCGGTACTGATAATCAAGCGCTTGGAGGCGCGGGCCATCTCGAACGCGAAGCCCGAAATCCCCTCAATCTGGGCGTTGCCGTACTTGTCCGCGCGATGGACGTGAATGATCCCGACGTCCAAGATGAGCGCGGGCAGGAGCGTCACCGCGATCCCCGTAAACGGATCTTTGACGACCTTGGCGGCGCTGTACTTGAGCGTGTCCGTGCCGAGCATCGATCTGACGGGGATGAACGGCACGCCCATCGCCGCCGCCTTGAAACGCCACGACATCGCCGCGTTGCTCCACTCGACGAGCTTCACTTTGCCGCTCTCAGCAGCCCGGCGCAGAATATTCGAGAGCCCCAGCACTTCATAGCCCACGTACG
>JAPWVB010000024.1 GCA_028275205.1 Candidatus Acetothermia bacterium | reverse complement strand
CAAGCTCACCTTTAACGGCGAGGAGTACTACATTGTCAAGAGCAGCGATATCCTCGCGATGATTCAGTAAATTTAAGGAGGGAGATCTACTATGGCCGTCAAGAAGTTCAAGGAAGTCATCTTCGAAGCCGAGGCTCGCGAGAAGCTTCTGGCGGGCGTTCAGAAATTGACTGATGCGGTACGCATCACCCTGGGTCCCAAAGGGCGCCATGTTATCTTGGGGAAGGAGTTTGGTGGCCCCAAGGTCATTGATGACGGGGCGACCATCGCCGAGGAGCAAGAATACGCGGACGAGTTTGAGAACCTCGGGGCCCAGCTCGTCAAGCAAGTCGCCAAGGAGACCAACGACGATGCCGGTGACGGCACCACGACCGCAACTGTCCTCGCTCACGCCCTTATCAAAGAGGGGTTCAAGAACGTCACCGCTGGGGTCAATCCCATGCAGCTCAAGCGCGGCTTAGAGATCGCGCGCGATCGGGTCATCGAAGAGCTCCAGAAGATGAGCAAGGAGCTCAAGACAAAAGAAGAGATGGCCCAGATCGCCACGAACTCCAGCAAGGACCCCGAGATCGGGCGGATCATCGCCGACGCTATGGAGAAAGCTGGCGAGGATGGGGTCATCACCGTCGAAGAATCTGATACTATAGAGACGCACTTTGAGGTCGTGGAGGGGATGCAGTTCGACCGCGGGTATACGTCTCCGTACTTTATCACTAACGCCGAGCGCATGGAGGTCGAGCTGAAGGAGCCCTATATTCTCATCACGGATCACGAGCTGAAGAAGGCTCGCGATCTCGTGCCCATCTTGGAGAAAGTCGCCCAGACGGGCAAGCCCCTCCTCGTCATCGCGGACGACATCGAGGGCGAGGCGCTCACGACATTGGTGATTAATAAGCTGCGCGGCACGCTCATCAGCTGCGCGGTCAAAGCCCCGGGCTTCGGCGATCGCCGCAAGGCGATGCTGCAAGATATCGCAATCCTCACCGGCGGACAAGTCATCGCCAAGGACGCGGGGATGCTGCTGGAGTCCGCTACTCTTGATATGCTCGGGCGCGCCGAGCGCGTCGTCGTGGACGACGACAATACGACGATCATTGGGGGCAAGGGCAAGAAGAAGGATATCGAGGCGCGCATCGAGCAGCTGCGCAAGCAGATGGAGACGACCGAGTCCGACTACGACCGCGAGAAGCTCCAGGAGCGCATCGCCAAGCTTGCGGGTGGGGTCGTCATCATCAAAGTGGGCGCGGCCACCGAAGCTGAACTTGAAGAGAAGAAGCACCGCATGGAGGACGCGCTCGAGGCGACCAAGTCCGCTGTGGCCGAGGGCATCCTCCCTGGCGGTGAGGTCGCGCTCATCCGTGCGGCCAAAGCTCTCGAGAGCTTAAAGCTCGAGGACCCAGATCAGCAAGTCGGCGTCAAGCTCCTCCAGAAAGCCCTCGAAGCCCCTCTCAAGCAACTCGCAGAGAACGCCGGCTACGAGGGGAACATCGTCGTCGAGAAGGTCAAGGAGCTTGGCAACAACATGGGCTTCGATGTCGTCAAGGGCGAGTACGTCGATATGATGAAGGCGGGCATCATTGACCCGACCAAGGTCATCCGCTCGGCGATCTTGAACGCAGTCAGCGTTGCCGGGCTCTTCCTGACGACCGGGGCGTTGGTCGTCACCAAGGAGATCGGCGAGGACAAGATGCCCGCACCGATGCCGGAGTACTAAGCCCGATCTGTCCCTCGTCTATTGGTCAGAAGGGTTTGAAAGGGGGCCTCGATGCGCTATAATGCATCGAGGCCTTTCGATTTGAAGGAGCGTGAGCGATGCGTCCCGTCATTGGTCTGGCGCTGGGGGGAGGAGGAGCGCGCGGCTATGCCCATATCGGTGTGATTCGGACGCTCCTGGCGCATCACGTCCCCATTGACGTGGTGGCTGGGACGTCTATGGGGGCGATCATCGGGGGCGCCTACGCCTGTGGCCTCGATCTCCACAAGATCGAGAAGATCTTGAAGAATCTCGACATAAACAAACTTTTGGGGATCCCGGAGACGACCCTGCAGGGCATCGAGAGCCTGGTGGGCAAGACCGCCTCCGAGTATCTCTTCAAGAGGGCCGATTGGCGCGTCCACGAGCCGCCGAGCTTGAAGCAGCTCTATGAGTTCCTGCGGCTCTTTACGGGAGAGCGCACCTTTGAAGAATTGGCGGTGCCCTTGAGCGTCGTCGCGTGCGATATCGATACGGGGGAAGAAGTAGTCTTGCGGTCGGGGAAGCTCTATCGCGCGATCGCCGCGAGCATGGCCTTCCCTGGGGTGCACCCGCCGGTCCCTGTGGGCGGGCGGTTTCTCGTCGACGGCGGGCTCGTGAACAAGATTCCTGTGGATGCAGCGGTGGCTATGGGCGCGGAGATCGTCATCGCCGTGGACGTTGGGGCCCCGCTCAACCCCCACGTGATGACGAGCTTGGATGTCTTGATTCAGTCGAATGCGATCACCTCTCAAGAGCTGGTGCGCTTAAAGCTCGAGCTGATGTGCCAGCGCCTGGGGGAGAAGCTCATAGTGATTCGGCCGCGGGTCGATCGCATTCGCATATTCCAATTGCGTCAGCTCGATCTGCCCATCCAAGAGGGGGAGCAGGCGACCGTGGAGAAGCTCGGCCTCATCCGCGAGGTCATCGCCAAATATTCTGCCCCGCCAGAGCCTGCCCTGGAAAAGCAGCCCGCGGCGTGATACAATACCGACCCATCTATGGCTACGGAAAAGCGCGTCGTCATCGTGGAGTCGCCGACCAAGGCGCGCACGATCGAGAAGTATCTTGCAGGGAGGTTCGCGGTCGTCTCGACGATGGGACATATCCGCGATCTTCCCAAGCACCGCTTTGGGGTCAATATCTCTGAGGGCTTCGTCCCAACTTATGAGCCCTTGCCGGAGCGCAAGGAGATCCTCAAGAAACTCAAGAGCGCCGTCCAGAACGCGCGCGAGATCTACGTCGCTACCGACCCTGATCGCGAAGGGGAAGCGATCGCCTGGCACGTCAAAGAAGCCCTCAAGCTCAAGGATCTCCAGCGCATCGAGTTCCATGAAATCACGAGGGAAGCGGTGCGTCGCGCCCTGGAGCACCCGCGTGAGATTGATATGCAGCGCGTGGAAGCCCAGCAAGCCCGAAGGATCTTAGATCGCATCGTGGGCTATATGCTCAGCCCGTTGATTTCTCAAAAGATCCGCAGCCGGCTCTCGGCCGGGCGGGTGCAGTCGGTCGCCGTGAGGCTCATCTGTGAGCGCGAGCGCGAGATCCAAAACTTCGTCCCCGAAGAGTATTGGTCTATCACGGCGACGCTGACGCCTCAGGAGGAGCCCCATCTCTTTGAGGCCAAGCTGCTCAAGCGTGCGGCAACCGACGAGAAGATCAAGATCTCCTCGGAATCCCAAGCCCAAGAGATCCTCCGCGCGCTCGAGGGGGCCACCTGGCGCGTCGTCAAGGTGGAGGAGAAGGAGCAGCGCCGTCATGCGCCGCTGCCGTTTACCACGAGCACGCTGCAGCAAGAGGCCAACAAGAAGCTGGGCTTCCCCACCAAGAAGACGATGACCATCGCTCAAGAGCTCTATGAGGGGGTGGAGCTTGGAGCTGAGGGCGCCACAGGGCTGATCACGTACATGCGCACGGATTCCGTGCGCATCGCGGAGGAGGCGCAGCGCGCCGCGCGCGAGTTCATCGCGGCGCACTACGGGAGGGAGTTTGTGCGGCAAGGGGAACCTCGGATCCCGCAGAAAGCTCACGTCCAAGATGCTCACGAGGCGATCCGGCCCACCGACGTGCGCCGCTTGCCCGAGGACGTCGCGCCCTATCTGACCCCTGACCAGCTCAAGCTCTATAGACTCATCTGGCAGCGCTTCGTCGCCAGCCAGATGGCCCCCGCGGTCTTCGACGTCGTCTCCGTGGATATCCAAGCGAACGACTATATCTTTCGCGCGACGGGCTCCGTGATGAAGTTTGCCGGGTGGTTGGCAGTCTACGAAGAGGCTCGCGACGAAGATGCCAAGCCCGCTGACGAAGAAGCTCAAGGCCGGCTGCCCCCGCTGCGCGACCAGCAAGTCTTAGATTTGATTAAGCTCACCCCCAAGCAACACTTCACCGAGCCGCCGCCGCGCTACACCGAAGCGACGTTAGTGAAAGCTTTGGAAGAACACGGGATCGGGCGGCCCAGCACCTATGCCCCCACGATCTCCACGATCTTGGAGCGCGGGTACGTCAAGCTCGAGAAAAAACGCTTTGTCCCGACGGAGCTGGGCTTCCTCGTCACCGATGCGTTGGTGAAGCACTTCCCCAAGATCGTAGATGTCGGCTTCACCGCGCTCATTGAGGAAGAGCTCGACAAGATCGAGGAGGGGAAGCTCGATCGCCTCACGGTGCTCCAGGAGTTCTATAAAGAGTTTGCCGAAGCGTTTGAGCGCGCCAAGCGCGAGATGGAGTCGCTCAAGCCCAAGCCCATCGAAACTGAAGAGATCTGTCCTGAGTGTGGCAGCAAATTAGTGATACGCACGGGACGCTACGGGCAGTTCTACGCGTGCTCGGCGTTCCCCAAATGTCGCTATACGCGCCCGCTGGAGGAGCCGAAGGAATCTTCGGTCCCCTGCCCCAAGTGTGGCGGCAAGCTCTTGAAGAGATATGCCCGCAAGGACAGGCGCAGCTTCTTCGGGTGCGAGCACTACCCGAAGTGCGATTTCACTGTGAGTCAGACTCCAGTCAAGCCCTGCCCATCGTGTAAAGAAGGGGTGCTTATCGAGGGCAAGGATGGGGAGCTTGTCTGCAGCAACAAGCAGTGTGAGCATCGGGAGCCTGTCGTGGCTCCTGTGGAGAGATCTTAAAGAAAGCGAAGTGATTCCCATGCGCAGAATTTATATTCTATTGGGAGTTCTCCTAGGGACGGCTTTAGGATTGTTGGGGCTCTCCCAAGCTGTCGTGCGGACGTTCAGTCCACAGAGCACGATCTTCTCTTTAGAGTTCAGCCCCGACGGAAAACTCTTAGCGACAGGCCAGGGCAATGGGACTCTATTCTTATGGGACTGGACGACGGGACAACCCGTGCGCGTCATCTCCGAGACGCTGGGCACAGTCTTTGCGCTCTCGTTCAGCGCTGACGGAAAGAGATTGCTCACGGCCAACGGGGACGGGCAGATCGGCGCGGTGTGGGATGTCCAGACCGGAAGACAACTATTAAATCTGGAGGGACACGTCGGCTGGGTGCACTCGGCCGATTACAGTCCCGACGGAAAGTTCTTAGTCACAGGTGCTGAAGACAAGACCGTGCGCGTCTGGGACGCTTCTGATGGGAAATTGCTGAAAATCTTGACGGGCCATCGCAGCACGGTCTTCGCGCTGGCGATCAGCCCCGACAGTCAGATCATCGCTTCCGGGGGAGGGGACGGGGAGATCCGCCTCTGGGAGGCGCAGACGGGAGCTCTGTTAGGGGTTCTGCCGGTGCGCGTTGCGGCCGTCTTCTCTCTCGATTTTAGCCCCGACGGAAAGCTCTTGGCTTCCACCAGTGGCGACGGCGTCGTGCGCTTGTGGGACGTTGCGGAGAGGAGACTCATAGCGTCGGTTGCTGGGCACAGCCATCGCACGCACGCGGTGCGGTTCTCCCCCGACGGGAAGCGTTTAGCGTCGGGGAGCATGGACTGGAAGGTCAAGCTCTGGGAGGTGCCCACGCTCAAGGAGCTGAAGATATTTACTGAGCACGTGGAGTTCGTGCTGGCGGTGGGGTTCTCGCCCGACGGGAGATTCTTAGCCAGCGGCGGTGGGGACTTCAACGTCATCGTGCGGGAATTGTCAGATTGAGACTTGTGTCTCGCCGGGGAGTGCCCAATTCCGACACCCTGTGAGACGGATTACCTCCCCCGCTGAAGCTTCGGTGTGCGAGAATACAGAGGCGCGGAGGTGATCACGATGGTCCTGCGCAATCGCACGCTGAAGTTGGGGCTGTTGATGTTCCTCTACAGCCTGCCGGTCGTGGTCGTCTCGTTTGTGCTCTACTGGGCCCGCTGGTAGGAGTCTTTCTGAAGAAGAGCTTTGCTTTGTCTGAGCTTGTGAGCTTGTCAGAGCCCAAGCGCTAAAAAAAAGCGCTTTAGCTGGGCCGTTGCCTCACTAAAAATCCCCCGCGTGACAGAAGCCTCGCTCTCTGGCATAATGAATGCATGGATCGCTTGCTCGGCTTGGAGACCGAATACGGGATTTTCATTGACGGCGTGGACGTCACCGACTTGGTGGACGAAGCCCGCGCCCTGGTGCAAAGCTACTCGGGAATTTCTGCCCAGCCCTGGGATTATCGCGACGAAGATCCCCTCCGAGATGCCCGCGGCTGGCGCGCCCCCGCTCTCACGATCAACCCCAAAGACGAACGCTACGAAAAGCCCTCACGAAGATCGTTGAGCGCCTCCGAGGACCACGCCGATAGGGTCTTACCGAACGGCGCGCGCTTCTACCACGATCATGGCCATCCCGAATACAGTACCCCCGAATGTCGTTCCTTGAGAGAGCTGATCGCTCATGATAAAGCTGGGGAACGTATCGTCTGGATGGCCGCGCAAGCCTATGCTCAGAAGACCGGGCGAGCCGTCTCCATCTTCAAGAATAATATAGACTATCATGGCATGAGCTACGGTTGCCACGAGAATTATCTTGTGAAGCGCGAGCTCTCGTTTGAGCGCCTCATGGCGGGGCTGATCCCGTTTTTAGTGACGCGGGTCGTCTTTGCTGGGGCAGGGCGCGTGGGGGGCGAACAGACCTGGGTGGACTATCAGCTCTCGCAGCGCGCTGACTTCTTCACAGAGCTCTGTAGTGTAGATACTCTTGACCGCCGCCCCCTCATCAATAGCCGCGATGAGCCCCATGCCGACGAACGCCTCTACCGCAGGCTTCACGTCATCTGTGGCGATGCCAACCTCAGCGAGTACGCGACGGCCCTCAAAGTCGGAACTACCGCTCTGGTGATCGCTACGCTCGAAGCGGGCTACGGCCCCCCAGGAACTCTCAAAGATCCCATCAAAGCCCTTAGAGAGCTCTCGCGCGATACTTCTTACCGATGGCTCGTGGAACTCGAAGAAGAAGGGACGATCTCGGCTCTCGACGTCCAGCGGGCGTATCTGCGAGCGGCGGAGGAGCTGTGGCGCCATCGCGATGAAGAGACCGATTGGCTCTTGCGCGAATGGGAAGCCGTGCTCGACGATTTAGAAGCTGACCCTCGCCGGTGCGCCGATCGGCTCGACTGGGTGGCCAAACGAGAACTTCTGCAAGCGTTTCTTGAGTCTGAGAAGCTCAGCTGGCGCGAGGAAGTCGTGCAGAGCCTCGATTTAGAGTATCACGCCCTCGATCCGCAGCGCAGCCTCTTTGTGGAGCTCCAGAACCAAGGGGCGATGCGCCGGCTCGTCACCGAAGAAGACATCGCGCGCGCTCTTGCTGAGCCCCCGCGCGATACCCGTGCCTTCATCCGTGGGCTTTGTGTAAAGAAATTCCCCGCGGCGATCCGAGCGCTCAATTGGGGGCGAATCACGCTCCTGCAAGATGGGCAAGAGCTTACGCTCGATCTGCGAGCGCTCGTTGATGGCCGCGTGAGGGCGCTGGCGCCCCTGCTTGAGGGGGGCTCGACGCCGCGGGAGCTTTTGGGTATCATACAGGAGACTCTCTCGAAAGGGGGATAGCTATGCCAGAGCGCATCGTCAGACCCATACCGCAAGACCCGCTCACCAAGCCTCAGGAGGACGGTCCGCGCACGCCCAACGTCCCCAAGCCCGATACGGAAAAGCTCCTTGAGCGGATGCGGCGGGTGGATCCGCGCCAAGCGCAACGCTACCGCCAGCGCAGCGGAGAGTAAAGCATGAGCTACGGGAACTTCGCCCAGCTCTTAGAGGCTCATGGCCTGCGCTTCCCTCCGTGGGAAGCGGGCGTGCCGCCTAGCCCCGCGCACGCTGTCGAGGGCACGACGGTCATCGCCGTAAAGTTTCATAAGGGCGTTCTCAACGTGGCCGACCGGCGCGCCACCGCGGGCAACGCGATCTTCTCCGAGGAGGCCGAAAAGATCTTAAAGCTCGACGACGAGACGCTCATTGCCATTGCGGGCTCGTATGCAGCAGCCTTTGAGGCTGTGCGCTTCCTTCAGCATTCGTTCAAATATTACGCGCGCAGCCAGCTCCAAGAGCTGAGTCTCGAAGGGAAGCTCTCAGAAGTCTCGCGGGTGCTCAGCCGTGCCCTGCCTGGGGCGCTTCAAGGCATCGGAGGCTTTCTTCCCATCGTCAGCGCCTTCGATAGGGAGAAGAACGAAGGACGCATCTTCTTCTACGACGTGATGGGGGCGCGCTTCGAGAGCCGCGAGTTTGGGGCAGCGGGCTCAGGCGCCGAACGCATCCGCGGCGCTTTCGAATATATCGTGCGCACCAAGGGCCCCTTCCATAAGATGAAACTCGAAGATGCCCTCGCAGAGGCGCTCTTGCTGCTGGAGATCGCGGCTTCGTTAGATACAGCAACAGGGGGGCTTCGGCCCCATCTGCCCTTGGCCAAGACGGTCACGGCTGACGGCGTTACGGACATCCCCGAAGAGACCTTGCGCGCCCTTCAGAGGGCGCTCGTGAGAGAGTGAGCGTATGGCGTTTACCCCTTACGATTGGCAGCAGACGCTCAGGCAGAAGGCCGACTATGTCGAGGATCGGCTGCGCGAGGGGAGCCCCGTCGTGGGGCTCTCGTGTCGCGAGGGGGTTCTGCTGGTGACGGTGCGGCGCGCGCAGCAGCAGAAGATCTTTGAGATCTATGACCGCTTGGCGTTTGCGGGGCTGGGAAATCAGTCTGATTTAGAGACTCTTCGGCAGCTTGCGGTGGACTTCGCTCACGCCGAGGGGTTTGCGCGCAGCCCGCAAGACGTCTCGATCCAGCGGGTCGTGGGGGTAGCCCTCAGCCCGGCCATGAAGCGCAGCTTCAGCGATCCATTGCGGTTGCCCTTGGTGGTGCGGGGGCTGTTTGCGCAGCTGGGTGACTCCCCTGAGAAGGATCTCTTCTATATGCTCAACTATGATGGGGAGTTCTCGCTGGGGTATCGCTTTGGGGTTGCCGCGGGGACTGAGGGGGCGCGCGCGGCCATGGAGCGCGTGCTCCAAGAATTCTCTCAGAAGCTCCCCACGCGGGAGGCAGCGTTCGAGAAGGCTCTGGAAACCTGGGCTGTGGGCCGCTGCGAGGCCTTGGAGATCAAGGAGCCCCAGTGGCGCGCCGTGCTTGCGGAAGCTCTTCAGGAGGGCGTAGTGGAAGCGGCTCTGCTGGAACGGGAGTCGCGGCGCGACCGGCGCTTTCGATTCTTACGAGAACAAGAGATCAAGCCGTTCTTGCCAAGCGCGCTCTGATCCGCTAATGTAGAGGGTCTCGCAAGGAGCGTGAACGATGGAGCATCGAGTGGTCGGGCTGGAGACGGAGTTTGGGTGTCTCGTGCGCGATCCGAGGCTGGGCCCTTACGAAGAAGTTGTAGAGCGTGTCAAAGACGCGGTCTTCCGCGACAAGCGCTGGGGCCTGCTCGATCTGCATACCCGCGATATGTACTTCGAGCCCGCCGAAGCCGGAGGGTTCTTAATTAATGGGGGTCGGCTCTATATTGACGCCGTGGGGTCGCACTTGGAATACGCGACCCCGGAGTGCCGGTCGCTGCGGGATCTGATCGCCTACGAGCGCGCGGGGCAGAGACTCATTCTGAGAGTATTGCGCGAGCTGCGCCTCTACGACAAAGTCAGCTTCTATAATAACAGCGTGGACCACTTTGCGGGGCATACCTTCGGGTGCCATGAGAATTACTCAGTCGATCCGGAGTCGCTCTCCTGGCGCCATGCCCTCGATAAGTTGGTCCCGTTCCTGGTGACGCGCCAGATCTTCGCGGGGGCCGGGCGAGTTGGGGGCCATCGCCTCACGACCAGTTGGCAGACGAAGCTCAGCACACGTCATCCGGCCGACACCGTCTTTGTGGACTCGGCCTACGGGGTCGAGCCCGATCCCACCGTGGATTTCCAGCTCTCCCAGCGCGCGGATCATATCTTGCACACGGTCTCGGGGCGGGTGCGCTTCAGCCGCGCTCTGATCAACCCCAAGTGGGACCAAATGTACGAGCTGTCGCGCAGTCCGCGGCTGCACTTGCTCTTTGGCGAGGCCAACCCTTCGGAGTACGCGACGTTCCTCAAGGTGGGCACGACGATCTTAGTGTTAGACTTACTTGAGGAGCACGCGGTGCCCGCGGGGGTGGAGCTGGCCGCGCCGTTGCGCGCGCTGAAGGAGATCTCGCGCGATCCCACCCACCGGTGGCTCGTGCGGCGCGAAGACGGCTCGACGATCTCCGCTATTGACCTGCAGCGTCTCTATCTGCACGCGGCGCAGAAGCACTTTGCCGGGCGCGACCACGAAACCGATGAGATCCTCCACGAGTGGGAAGAGACCCTCGATGCCCTGGAGCGCGACCCGTACAGTCTGGCAGACCGGCTCGATTGGGTAGCCAAGCTCTCCATGATCCAACTCTTCAAGGACACAGAAGGGCTCACCTGGCAGGATGAAGCGCTCTATAGCTTAGACTTAGAGTATCACAATATTGACCCGGAGCATGGGCTCTACTATGCGATGGAGTCGCGGCGCAGGCTCGTGAGCGATCGCGAGATCGAGCGAGCGATGGAGGAGGCCCCGCGCGATACCCGCGCGTATGGGCGGGCGCTGATCGTGCGCGCGTTGCGTGAGCGCACCGTCGGCGAATATATGATCGAGTGGGACGGGATCTTCGTCGAGCCCAAGCGCACCCTAGTTCTTGCTGATCCATTCCACTCCTACAAAGACGAAGCCGAGCAATTCTTACGGAGACTCTAGAAGATTTCTGGGGCGGATGGTGAGGCGACCGCTGGGCAGCTGGACCACCGTGAGCTGCTCCGCCACACGAGCTCGCAGAAGCTTTCCCGGATAGAACCGCGGCGTGGCCTTGCTGGGGATGGAGAAGATCTGGTGGGTCAGCACGTGGCTGCGCCGCGTGGAGCGCCGTGGCCGCACCCCAAACGTCCCAAAGCCCTTCAGCCTCACATCCTCCCCACGCGCCAGCGCCTCCGCGATCACCGCCAACGCCCCATTGAGCGACTTTAAGACCGTCTCCTTGGGCACCCCCGTCCGCTGCGATACCTGAACTACTAAGTCCATCTTGCGCATGGTCCCCTCCGCAAGATTTTGAGTGTAGTGTAGCCGACCCATGAGGGCCTGTCAAACTCACCCGCGCGCACTTCCCCAAGGTGACCAACGTCACAGCGTGCGCGGCACCCTGGGATGCCATACGACAAGACTTTCCGGTACTTTCAGAGTTGGCCCTCACCCCGCCCTGCGGGGTGAGGGCCAAGGAGAGTGAGATCATGAGGCGCTTGCGCTATGGAGGAGGGCTCATACTTGCGCTGGGGATGCTTGCGGGATGCACGCAGCCCATCCCCATTGGAGAGAAGCCCGATCAGCCCCCCGTCGCTGTGATCACCCTGGAGTGCCCGCTCTGTCAAGGGGAGCGCACCGGGGTAGCTCCGCTGACCGTGACGTTTGATGCTTCGGAGTCGAGGGATGACCGCGGGATCGTGCTCGTCCACTGGAAGTTCGGCACAGAGTATGAAGCCACGGGCTTTCGCGTGGAGAGGACGTTTAGCGAACCGGGACGATACATCATCGAGCTGACCGTCTATGACAGATCTGGGCAGAGCGCCACAGCGCGCACGGAGATCGCCGTCTTGGCGCCGCCGCCTCCGGAGTTCCGCGTCGAGCACGTCGAGGATGAGCTCGTGCGAGTCGAGCGCATCCTCCCCAATAGAACTCTTCACGTGGGCGAGACGGTGCAGATCACCCTCCGAGTGACCGCCAAGCGCGACCTCGAATATGTCTATTGGCGAGAGATCCTTCCCTATGAGCTCAGCTCCCCTGAAGACTTGGAGTTCATGATCCTGCGGCTTGCGAAGGACCAGTCGTATGAGTGGGTCTACACAGTGAGGGTGGAGCAGTCGGGTTCCAGTAAACTCCAAGGAGAGGGCCGGGCAGCCTATCAAGCAAGCTCGACGGAGCTGACCCTGAGCACAGTTCTTGAAGTGCCCTAAAGCTCGGTCATGCTCACCGCATCCCGCGCAGCCGCGGGTCTAAGATATCTCGCACGGCGTCGCCGAGGAGATTCCACGCCAGCACAAAGAGCGTGATGGTCATCCCCGGAAAGACCCAGGTGTACCAATACTGCATCACGTCGCCGCCGGCGACCCCGACGATTCTGTTGCGCGCAAACGCGATCATCTGGCCCCAGTCGGCGTAATCTTCACCTTGGCCCAAGCCCAGAAAGCTCAGCCCCGACAGCCCCAGCACGATCGAGCCAATATCCAGCGACGCCAAGATCAAGACGGGATAGATCGAGTTGGGCAGGACGTGCCGAAATATTATATGCCAATGGCTCGCCCCGAGCGCTTTCGCCCCGGCGACGAACTCCCGCTCGCGTACTGACAGAATAATCCCGCGCACGAAGCGCGCGTAGCCCGCCCACCCAAAGAGAATATCTACTAAGACGATCTTATCGAGCCCGCGCCCCCAGATCGAGAGAATCACTAACGTCATCAAGAACGTCGGCAGAGCCAAGACGAAGTCCACCCCGCGCATCAAGACCGAGTCCACCCAGCCCCCAAAATACCCCGAGATCGCCCCAAGAATGATCCCGATGAGCAGCGTGCACCCGACGATCAAAATCCCCGCGATGAGCGCGGTGCGCGTCCCCCAGACCAAGCCGTACCAAATGTCGTAGCGATTCTCGGTCGTCCCCAGGGGATGGAGCATGCGGCCGGACTCGTCCTTCAGTCTCGGTGGGAACGTCGTCCATGCTTGTGGATCTGGGGGCAAGGGAGTGGCCCGGAAGCCGTCGCGCGGGATTCGGAAGGGCTCACAGGGCAGCTCCTTCATAAACGGGCGCAGCAGCCAATCGGGGACGATATAGTAGACGAACGACGGGCAGGGCTTGGCCGGCGGAGCCAGCCACGGCGCCGCGAGCGCCATAAAGAAGAAGAGCACTAACAGCACAATCCCCGTCAGCGACAAGGGGTTCTTGAGCAATCGCTTGAGCATAGCTAATCGTAGCGCACCCGCGGGTCAATGAAGACGTACAGAATGTCTACTAACAGATTCGTTAAGACGATGAGCGACGTCCCGATCAGCGTGAACCCCAGTACCATGGGGACATCAAATTGCAGCGTCGCGTCTACGGAGAGCAGCCCAAGACCCTTATAGTTAAAGACGGTCTCGGTGATCACGACCCCGGAGAGCATCAGCCCGATGACCGTAGGCACGGCGATGGTCGTCACGGGGATCATGGCGTTGCGCAAGCCGTGCTTGAGGATGACGACGCGCTCGGTGAGGCCCTTGGCGCGCGCTGTGGTGATGTAGTCTTGTCGGAGAGTTTCGAGCATACTTGAGCGCGTGACTCTTTGCAGCCCGGCCCAACTGAGATACGAGAGCGTCAGCACAGGTAGAATCAGATGGCGCAGCGCATCCCAGAAGATGTCCCAGCGGTTATTGAGAATCGCATCTATAGTATTCAGCCCGGTGTAGCGCGTAAACTGAGTCGCATCGTAGACGATGCGTTCGGCCCAGAAGCTCAGTCGTCCCGGCGGGAACCATCCCAGTATTCCGTAAAAGAACATCAAGACGAAGATCCCGAAGACGAACGTGGGCAGCGAGTACCCGGTGATGGAGAAGAAGCGCAGGGTATGGTCGAGCGGCTTGTTGTGATGGACGGCGGAGAGCACCCCAAGCCAGATAGCAATCAGTACGACGGGGAGCACGGCGTAGAGCCCAAGCTCGAACGTCGCGGGCAAGCGCTCGCGGATCGCCTCGAAGACGGGCTTTTGCGCGACCTTGGACCAGCCGAAATTGCCCTGAAAGACTTGGCGAATCCATCGAATATATTGTTCGATGGCCGGTCGATCAAGCCCGTACTTTTCGATAAGTCTCTGCAGTTGCTCTTTGGTGAGCTTGCCCCCGAAGGCTTGTTCGGGGTTGACGTTGATAAAGAGCGCCACGCGTTGGTAGGGCCCCAGGGGTTCCAAGAGCAAAAACGTCAAGAGCGTGATAGCGAACCACAAGAAGGGCAGAAAGAGCAGCCGCCGAATGATAAACCCGAGCATTTATTTGGCTATTCCTTCCATAGGTACCAATAGTACGTGCCGACGTAGGCCATGTTCCAGAAGAACCCCTTGACCCAGCTGCGCGTGAATCTCTTAAAGACCCCCTGCTCGATGGGGATGAGCAGCGCGTGATCGTAATTGAGCTGCTCGATCTGATAGTAGAGCGCTTTGCGCTTTTCGGGATCGAGCTCGCGCCGGGCTTGCAGAATGAGATCGTCGAGCTTTTTTTGGAGATTGGGCTCAATATCTAAGAAGCGCCCAAAATACCCGGTGCTTCCCAACAGCGGGTAGGCCCAGTTGTGTGGGTCGTGATAGTCCTGGCACCAGCCGCTGCTGTCGAACGGGATCTTATCGTTATTGAAGTCTTGGGTGATCTGCGTCCCTTGGAATTCGAGGGCCTCGAGCTTGAACTTGGGGTTGATCTTCTCCAAGTTTGCCTTGAGAATATCGAGGGCAACGCGGCTGCCACCGGGGACGTGAGGCATGAAGAGCTTAAACCCCTTCTCCCAGAGTTGTCCGCCCCAAGCCCGCTTGAAGTGCTCCGTCGCCTTCTCGAGATCGAGAGAGTAATAGGGCACGTCGGGGTTATAGCCGAAGACCTCTTTGATCATGATCGTCTTGGCTTGGACGGAGTCGCCTTCTAACGCTTCGGTGATATACGTATCCCAATCGAACGCATAGGCGAAGCCCTTGCGCACG
>JAPWVB010000130.1 GCA_028275205.1 Candidatus Acetothermia bacterium | reverse complement strand
CCCAAGTTCTGACTTCACGGCAACTTCACATAATGCTTGCCCTCAAGCTCTTGCACGACCCCCTGCAGGGAGAGCGTCAGCAACCCCTCAGCGACTTCGCCCACAGAAAGCCCTGTCCGGCTCACGATCTCGTCGAAGTGCATCGGCTCGAATTCGAGCACCGAGAAGATCTTCTCTGCGAGCGGGGAGAGCGCGGGCTTCTGCGCGGGCGCGGGCCGTTCGCGGCGCACCGTGAAGAGCGCCCGCAGGTCCTTGAACTCTTCTAAGATATCCGTGACGCTCTCGACGAGCTTGGCCCCACTCTTGATGAGCTGATGGCACCCCCGATGAGATTCACTCGTGATCGGCCCTGGCACAGCGAAGACTTCTCTGTTGTGCTCCAGCGCCCAGCGCGCGGTAATGAGAGCCCCGCTGTCTTCCGGGGCTTCCACGACGAGCACGCCCCGGCTCAGCCCGCTGATGATTCTGTTTCTCTGGGGAAAAGTCCATTTGTCAGGGGCGACGTCGGGAGCGAACTCCGTCATGACGCAGCCGCACTCGACGATCTCTTCGAGAAGCTTTTGATTGCTCTGGGGGTAGGGCCGAGCGAAGCCACTCCCAAGCGCAGCGATCGTGCGGGCATTGACTTTGAGCGCGCCCCGATGCGCTGCCGTGTCGATGCCCTCAGCCAGCCCGCTCACGATCGTAAACCCCAATCGGCCTAGCTCCCCAGCGAACTGCTGCGCGATGCGTCGCCCATACGAAGTCGCCCGCCGCGTGCCCACGATCGCGACGGCTAATTTATCTTTCTCGATGTACTCCCCGCGCAAGTAGAGCACCGGCGGGGCGTCGGGGATCGCTCGCAACGGCTCTGGGTAATTCTCATCGGCGAGCGTCACGACTTTCAGCTGAAGCTGCGCGATCTGCTCCAGGGCTCTCTCGACGTTGGCGTTTGCGCGGTGGGCGCAGAACGTCTCGGCGGACTCGGCAAAGCCGGGGATCTCTTTCAGTCTTGCAAGCGGTGCTTCCCAGATCTCTTGGGGGCTCGAAAAATTCTCTAAGAGAATGTGAAACTTCCGCGGGCTTAAGTTGGGGATGAGCGTGAGCGCGATCCAGAAACGCTTCGATTCTAAGTCGTTCATATGCAGACCCCTCCCCCAACCCCTCCCCGACACGGAGAGGGGAGTTCCCCCTTCCCGTACCGGGAAGGGGGCTAGGGGGTTAGGTTCAAGGCGTCACGCCCGCGCCTTTTCCGGGCTTCTCCTTGCCCCATGCTTTCAGTCTCAACTGATAGAGCTTCTTCGTGTCATGATCCGCGACTAAGAGCCGTCCGTAGCCCTGGCTGCCCGAATCCCACGCCAGCGCGATGGGGTAGGAGCCGCCCTCCGGCGCGGCCATCGTGCCCAGCACCCGACCGTTCTCCGGGTCAATCCGTCGGATGCCGTAGTGCATATCCGAGACCCACAGCGCGATGCCATCCCATGCTACCCCCACGGGCCGAGGGAATATCTCTTGGTCGAGCTTGACTTCTCTGACGGTGCGGCCGTCGCGTGGGTCAAGCGCATAGAGCGTTGAGTCTATCTCGTCTATGGCCCACAGATACTGTCCGTCCCAGGCCAAGTCCGCGGGGATCGTGCCGGGGTACTCCCAGTGGGAGAGAATTTCGAAGTTCTCTTTCGAGAGCTTATAGATAGTCATTGTGGCGCCGTCGGCGATCCAGAAGTTCTGCCCATCCCACTCGATCCCTGCGGGCCATTGGATCTCCTTGGGGAGGGGGTGCTGCGCCCAGCCCGACTCCGTCTGGGAGAGCAGCACTCTGTTTTTCGAGTCGGTGACCCACAGGCGCGCGCCGTCCCACGCCATCCCAGAGATATTTTCTGGCAGAGAGAAGATGCCCTCAAGCCCGGTCTCTCCCGATACTGTGATGAGAAGACTGTACGCGGTGCTGACCTCGCCGCGATCATCAGTCACTCTGAGCATGACTTCGTATTGGCCGGGCTCGTAGTAGACGTGGGTGACTTTGGCGCCGTGAGGGGCGGGGGCTTCGTGCCAGATGCCGTCGCCGAAATCCCAATCGTAGCTGACGATCTTGCCCTGGCGGGCGTGAGAGCTGCTCGCGTCGAAGTCTATGGGCTCGCCGACTTTGGTCGTCTGCGACGAGACGACAAACTCAGCGATGGGAGGGTTGAAGCTGAGTGGGCGTCCGGCCCAGCCCAGCGAGAAGAGCCACGCTCCAGCGATGAGCGTGAGGGCTATCGCGCCGAGGGCGCTGTAGCGAAAAGCCCTTCCATTGAGGAGGGCGCGAATCTGCGGGCTTTGGGGCCATACGAAGAGCGTGCCCACGGCGAGCCCCGCCGCTCCCAGCAGGTAGACCGTCGCTACGGGGTTGATGGGCATGACGAAGAAGACCCCGAAGATGAGCTTGAGCACCCCTGCGGCGCTGTAGAAGAGCGGGACGAGGGCTTCGGTTTGGGTGACCGCTCGCTCGCGCACCGCGCGGAGCAGGAAATATCCCGCCAGCTCAAGGGTCATTAGAGCTAATACAAAAAAAGTCCCCGTGAGCGCTCTATGCTTGAGCACAAGCTGCACGAAATTCTCCCACGGGAAGAGCAAGCCCGCTAAGACGAGCACTCCCGACAGCAGGGCCCAGCCATGCAGGCGCAGCCGACCGAAATCTACCGAGTGGTGTGTGCTC
>JAPWVB010000111.1 GCA_028275205.1 Candidatus Acetothermia bacterium | reverse complement strand
CGATCTTATTCGGCAGATCATTACGCCACAATTGGCTCGTCAGCGCCTCTA
Source organism: Candidatus Acetothermia bacterium (assembly GCA_028275205.1). Taxonomy (GTDB): domain Bacteria; phylum Bipolaricaulota; class Bipolaricaulia; order RBG-16-55-9; family DRXL01; genus JANXCC01. Next base: position 3,406 of record JAPWVB010000111.1, on the reverse strand, counting down.
TACTGAGGGGCTGGCCCATCTGCTCCAGACGGTCTTCTCCTGGGAGGATGCCCTCGAAGAGGCGCGCAAGCTCCTCTGCTTGCTCGAAGATGAAAGCCGTTTCCTCCAAGCCATCGGCAGGACACGCCCCGGCGAACTCTCCACCATCATTGGGGAGGAGAATCCCGTCAAAGAGCTCCATCCATATAGTATCATCAGCCTCAACTATGGCTACGACGGCGTCCTGGGGGTGCTGGGGCCGGTGCGCATGGACTATAGCAAGATCATCTCGACGACACAATACATTGGCAACCGGCTGCGAGCTATTCTGACGATCTCGAAGACTGCAGCCGTCCAGGGGTGATCGCCTATGGAAGAGCCCAAGACCCAGCAAGAGCAGACAAATCAGCTCCAGACCCTGCTTGAAGAGAAAGAGCGCCAGATCAAGGAGCTCATCGAGCGCCTGCAGCGCCTCCAAGCCGACTTTGAGAATTATAAGAAGCGCCAGGCGCGCGAACATGAGGAGCTCCTCCTGCGCTTGGAGGATCAGCTTCTGACGGAGATTCTCCCGATCTACGATAATCTGGAGCGCGCGTTTCGAGCGTTCAATAAGAACAACGACAAAGATTCGTTCATCGAGGGGATCGAGCGCATCTTCGCCCAATTCCATAGCTTTCTTGAGGGCAAGGGCGTGCGCCCCATCCCCGCCGTGGGGGAGCTCTTTGACCCCTTGCTCCACGAAGCGCTGATCACCGTAGAAGCCGAAGACGGCGGCAAGGTCTTAGAAGAGTTCGAGCGGGGGTACCAGCGCGCAGGCCGCGTGCTGCGCCCCAGCAAGGTCAAAGTGAGCAAGCGAAAGGTCCCTGAAACCTCGCAGAGCCCCGAAAGCTCTGCAACTTCCCACACAAAGGAGGGATAGCCTATGGCCAAGGAGAGAATCGTTGGCATTGACCTGGGAACGACGAAATCCGTCATCGCTATCATGGAGGGTGGCAAACCGGAGGTCATCCCCAACGCCGAAGGGGAGCGCGTCACCCCCTCGGTAGTCGCGTTTACTGAGACCGGGGAGCGCCTCGTGGGGACGCTGGCCAAGCGCCAGGCTGTTCTCAATCCCGAACGCACTATCCAAGAGATCAAGCGCAAGATGGGCACGGACTATCGCGTGCGGATCACCGTCGGGGGGACGACAAAAGAATATACCCCCGAGGAGATCTCCGCGATGATTCTGCAGAAGCTCAAGAAGGACGCCGAGGAGAAGCTCGGCTTTAAGATCACCAAAGCCGTGATCACCGTCCCAGCGTATTTCAATCAGCAGCAGCGCCAGGCGACCAAAGACGCGGGCAAGATCGCGGGGCTCGAAGTCGAGCGCATCATCAACGAGCCCACCGCAGCGTCACTCGCTTACGGGCTGGACAAAGAGAAGGACGAGACGATCTTAGTCTATGACCTGGGCGGCGGGACGTTCGACGTGACGATCTTGGAGATCGGCGATGGTGTCTTCGAAGTGAAGTCAACTTCTGGAGACACCTATCTAGGTGGCAAGGACTTCGATCAGCGTATCATTGACTGGCTAATCGCAGAATTTAAGGCGGAGACGGGCATCGATCTATCGAGGGATCTGGCGGCGCTACAGCGTCTCAAGGACGCCGCCGAAGCTGCCAAGAAAGAGCTCTCGTTCAAGTCTGAGACGCTCATTAGCCTCCCTTATATCGCCGCTGATGCTCGAGGGCCCAAGCACCTCGAGAGGAGGCTCACCCGCGCCAAGTTCCAAGCCCTCACAGACGACTTGGTCGAGCGAACAATTAAGATCGTCAATCAGGCGCTGAGCGACGCCAAGCTCTCGCCCAAAGACATTCACCAAGTGGTGCTCGTGGGCGGCAGCACCCGCATGCCCAGGGTGCAAGAGCGCGTTGCCGAGATGTTCGGCTCAGCCAAGATCAACAAAGAGATCAATCCCGATGAAGTCGTGGCTATGGGCGCGGCGATCCAAGGGGGCGTGCTCGCCGGCGAAGTCGACCAAATTGTGCTTCTGGACGTGACCCCGCTGACGCTCTCCATCGAGACGCTCGGTGGCATTGCTACCCCGATCATCGAGCGCAATACGACTATCCCTGTCGAGCGCACCAAGACGTTCACGACCGCCGAAGATGGCCAGACGACCGTAGACATCCACATTGTGCAAGGGGAGCGCAAGTTCGCCGCAGATAATAAATCATTAGGACGGTTCCAGCTGACGGGCATTCCTCCAGCGCCTCGCGGCGTCCCTCAGATTGACGTGACGTTCAGCATTGACGCCGACGGCATCTTGCACGTGACAGCGAGAGACAAAGCTACGGGCAAGTCTGCAAGTATCGTCATCAAGGAGCAGTCGCGCCTTAGTGATGAAGAGATCAAGCGCATGCAAGAAGACGCCAAGCGCTACGAAGAGGAAGATCGTCGGCGCGCTGAGGAGGTCGAGACCCGCAACCGTGCCGATCATATGGTCTATGTGACCGAGAAGGCGTTGCGGGAGCACGGCAGCAAGGTGAGCGCAGCCACGCGCGACCGCATCCAGCGCGCTGCGGATGCCCTCAAAGAGAAGCTCAAGGCGCAAGCCCCCATCGCGGAGATCCGCCAGCTCATGAAGGAGCTCGAAGAGGTGAGCTTAGAGCTGGGGCGCGAGCTCTATCAAGCGAGCGAGGCGAGCGCGCCTGGTAGCTCCGAGCGCCAGTCTTCCGACGGCAAGGACTACATCGACGCGGAATACGAAAAGAAAGACGACAAGTAAGCTATGGCCAAGCGAGACTACTATGAGGTCCTGGGAGTGCCGCGCACGGCCTCCCAGGACGAGATCAAAAAAGCCTTTCGGCAGTTAGCGAAGAAGTACCACCCTGACAAGGGTGGCGACCCCGAAAAGTTTAAAGAGATTGCGGAGGCTTACGAAGTCCTGAGCGATCCCGACAAGCGCGCCCAGTACGATCGCTTCGGCCACGTCGGGCCGGAGCAGCGCTTCGATTTTGACTTGAGAGATTTCCGGCGGGCGCGCGAGGCGTTCGAAGAGTTCGGGTTCGGCTCAGCGTTTGAAGATATTTTTGATATGTTCTTTGGGGAGGGGCTGCGCACGCGCACCACGCGCGAGCGGCGGCGCAGTCGCGCCCAACGCGGCGAGGACTTGGAGTATCGCTTGAGGATCAACCTCGAAGACGCAGCGTTTGGCGCCCAGATGAAGCTCACCGTGCCCAGATATATCGTGTGCGATGTCTGTCGTGGCAGCGGCGTGGAGCCGGGGACGCAGCGCACGGTGTGCCCCGACTGCCACGGGCGCGGGGAGATTCAGTATCGTCAGCAGACGCTCTTGGGGAGCTTTGTGAACATTCGCACGTGCGCGCGCTGTGGCGGGACTGGGGAGATCATAGAGCACCCGTGTCGGCGGTGTCACGGCTCCGGG
>JAPWVB010000023.1 GCA_028275205.1 Candidatus Acetothermia bacterium | reverse complement strand
CGCGGGGGTGCCCCGCAAGCCAGGGATGTCTCGCGAAGATCTCTTAAATATCAATACAAAGATCGTCAAAAGCTGCGCCGAGCAAGTCGCCAAGCACTCACCTCACGCGATCATCATCGTCTTCAGCAATCCCCTCGATGCCATGGTCTACGTCACCCACAAAGTGACGGGGTTCCCGCGAGAGCGCGTGATCGGCCAAGGTGGGGCGCTCGATTCTGCGCGCTGGCGGACTTTTATCGCGATGGAGCTAGGCGTCTCCGCAGAGGACGTGCAGGGCCTAGTGCTCGGCGGCCACACCGACGTGGGGATGGTCCCGCTGCCACGATATTCGAGCGTCGCCGGGATTCCCCTCACAGACTTGCTCGACTCCGAGCGCATCGCCAAACTCATAGATCGAGCGCGCAAGGGCGGAACGGAGATCGTTCAGCTCCTGGGCGAAGGGAGCGCGTACTATGCGCCCTCGGCGGCCGTGATCACGATGATCGAGAGCATTCTGCTCGATAAGAAGAGAATCATTCCCAGCTCAGTGCTCTTGCAGGGGGAGTATGGACTGAAGGATATTTTCTTGGGTGTGCCGGTGGTGCTTGGGGCGCGCGGGGCTGAAAGAATTATAGAACTCAAGCTCACTCCAGAAGAGCTGGCTCAACTCCAGCGGGCCGCGGAGATCGTGCGCGAGACGGTGAGCAAAGTGCAGGTATAAAGGGGGTGATACGCAATGCTCTCGCGCCGGAGGTTTCTAGAGTCATCCATAGCGCTGATGGCGCTGACAGCCCTTGGGGGCTGTCGGCATACTGTGAGCGTCGGCCCTCCTGTGCTCAGCTTCCATCAGGGGGAGGCGAGCTGCGGCGCAGGCATTGATGAGGCCCAAATCCACGGAGCCCCCGGAGTTATCAGATTGTCTGGGCGCATGACCATGCCCGATCCGTGCCATCAGCTCGACGCCATGCTAGAAACAAAAAACTCCGAGCTGATTGTGCACGTCTTGGCGATCGCCCCCAAAGACCCGGGCCTCATATGCATCAAGTGCATCGGGCAGGCGCCCTATGAGGGCGAGATCACTGGGCTCGCGCCAGGGCAGTACACTGTGAGAATCCGTCATGGCGAGCTGGAGGTCAGGCGCGCCACCGTCACGGTCCTATAGCAAGACATGGCGCTTGAACTCCACCCGCCGAAAGTAGCCGTTTTCTAGCGCCTCCCGGATGCGCCCTGGACCATACGTGAGATAGATCGTAGGAAAGCCAATAAACTCTTCGTTCCGCCGGAACGTCTTCAGCAGCACGTGCCCGCCGGTGCTCAAGATGAGCGTGTCGCTGCGCTCAGGGATGCCCAGCCATTCGGATTGTGCGTCCACGTGCTTGGGGGCGTAGTTCTTCCAGACCCTTCCACCTAGGTGAGGAATCTGCGGGGCCGTCGTCGTGGTGAGGATGACGAGGGGCATCGTGGGGATCACCTCGAAGTTTCGCAAGGCGTCGAAGATCTTTTCCGCAGGGATGCGCTTCTCGCGCTGAGGGGTATACTCAAAGACAAAGTGCCCATCTTCAAAGCGCACGTGGCGGCGCCTCTTCTGAGCATCAATCCCCTCGATGAGAAAAGTATCTTTCAGATATTTCTCCTCAGGCACGGGCATCTCCCAAAACGGAAAGCCCTCTTTGTAGAGAATCTCTAAGACATCAGCGGTCTTGGGCTGCAAGGCGCGAGAGTACGCGACCTCAGGGATGAAGTCTATCCCCACGAGCGCAAGAAACTCTTGTCGGATCTTGAGGAGCTTTTCGCTCGTGTCGCCAGGGCCGGAGTACTTCTTTAAGATAGCTTCGAGCTGGTCGAACCGCGCGCGAAAGACTTCTAAATTCTCCTCGGGGGCGCTCTTGATGCGATTTTGCCCATCTTTGATCAGCTCGTTGGGATCATAGAAGAACCCCTCTTGGAGGCTGGGGATGATCTCCGGATGCAAGACTTTGGGGTTGACGATGCCAAGCTGAATCGTATGGGCTTTTGGGGTATCGGTGCGCGGGATGTAGTTGTCATACGCGCAATTGATCACGCGATCGCGAGGGATCCCGGCAGCGTCGGCGATCTTGGGTAGCAGAAAATTCCCGAAGACTTCGTCGAAGGGGAGGTTGGGCGTCAGATGCGAGAACGTCGAGATCAGCTCGGTGGTGCCGTACAGCTCATAGATCTGAGGGAAGCGCCGCGAGCGGGTGCGATGCTCTCGCAAGATCCGCGCGTTCCCTTCAATAATAGCTTGGACGTCTAGGCGCTCGATGGCGCCGAGAGCAGACTCTGAACATCCCATACGGCTCTAGGCTATCAGAGAGGGATTCGTCTGACAAGAGGGGTTGACGGCCTTGCCCCAATCTGATAAGATAATTGCGCTTTCTGGACCGATCGAGGTGATCTTCTATTCCCAGGACGAAAGCAGCAAAGAAGGCATTGCGGAAGAGCGAGCGCGCGCGGCTGAGAAATCTTAAGCGCAAGGAGGCCATCCGTCGCGTCATCCGTCAGATTCGTAAATATCTGACGGCGGGGCAGAAGGCCGAGGCGGCAGCGCTCCTGCCTCAGCTGGCCAAGGCCGTGGATAAGGCCGCTGCCCGCGGCGCGATCCATCAGAACAAAGCCGCGCGCCTCAAAGCACGCTGGATGAAGCTCATCGCTCAGGCTGCCTAGCCCATGGCCCAACGCATCCGGTCGCTGGTCCACCAGCGAACATGGCGCCTGAAAGATCTTTCTGTCGAGCGATCACTCGAGATCGCTCAGGAGCTTGGGTGCTCTGCCCCATTAGCGCGAGTGCTCGCAGCCCGTGCTCCTCAACACCCCCAAGAACTCCTCGATGCCGACCGAGCATATCTGAACTCTCCCTGGCAGCTGCGCGGCGTCCGCGAGGCCGTCGAGCGCATTGACCGCGCCCTGCGCCACGGCGAAAAGATCTTCATCCAGGGGGATTTCGACGTTGACGGCATCACCAGCACCGCGCTGCTTTATAAAGCGTTGCGGACGCTTGGGGCTCACGGGGTCAAGGTTGACCTCTCGGATCGTGAGCGAGGGCACGGCCTCAGCGAGGCCGTGATCCAACGCCTCCAAGACGAGGGATTTTCGCTCTTGATCACCGCTGATTGCGGCATCTCCGAGGTCGAGTTCGTCGCGCATCTGCGAGAGCACGGCATTGACGTCATCATCAGCGATCATCACCATCCTCCGTCTCGGCTGCCCCCAGCGTATGCGATCATCAACCCGAAGCAGCCTCACTGCACCTACCCCAACAAAGACTTAGCTGCTGTTGGGGTAGCGTTTCAATTAGTGCGGGCGCTCTTTGCGCATCGCGGCCTACCCGAGAGCGCCTCCGAGGAGTTCTTAGATCTAGTTCTGCTGGGGACGGTGGGGGATTTGGTGCCGCTGGTGCGCGACGGCTGCGCGGAGAACAAGCGCCTGGTGGCGCGCGGGCTGCACCAGATCGCCCAGGGGAAGATGTGCCTGGGGCTGCGCGTCTTGCTCGAAAAGCTCTCGCTGGACCCGCAGCAGCTCACCACCGGCGAGGTGAGCTACATCATCGTGCCCAAGCTCAATGCCGCCAATCGCGTCGGCGATCCTCGCGATGCGTTCATGCTCTTAGTGACGGCTGTGCCCACCAAAGCCGAGCAGCTCGCCACCAAGCTCCTCGCGTACAACCAAGATCGTCAGATCGCCCAAGACGATCTGCTCTATCAAGCTGAAGAGCAACTGCGCAGCCAACCCCACTGGCACAGCGAGAAGCTGATCTTCCTTGCCGGGCAGTATTGGAACCCCGGGCTCATTGGGCTTGTGGCTTCGGATTTAGCAGAAAAGTACTATCGCCCCACGGTGCTGGTCTCCATCGAGGGCGAATTCAGCCGCGCGTCGTGTCGGAGCATTCCGGGGTTTGACATCATCGCGGCGTTAGAGAAAAACAGTGAACTCTTCGAGCGCTATGGGGGGCACTCCATGGCCGCGGGCTTCTCTATTCGCACGGAGAGACTCCCCATCTTGCGCGAGCGCCTGTGCGCGTATGCTCGCGAGGTCCTGCGCGATCTGGGAGACCCCATCCATGAGCTTGAGACGGAGCTCGCCCCTGAAGAGATCACCCTGGAAACTTATCAGGATATCTTGCGATTGGCACCGTTTGGCATGGGGCACCCTACCCCACGATTTTGGCTGCGCTCCGCCAAGATCGTGGAGCTGCGCACGGTGGGCAACGGGAGCCAGCATCTCAAATTGAAAGTAGCGGCTGGGGGCAAGGAGTTCCCCGCGATCGGGTTTTCGCTCGGAGAGTTTGCCTATGAGGTGGAGCGCGCGGGCACAGTAGGATTAGCGTTCAAGCTCGGCTGCGACACCTGGACAGGGCGCCCCCAAGTACAACTTGAGATCGAAGATATCTTGGAACCCCTGCCCTAATCGCTCAAGAGCTGGGCGAGCTTCACCAGCACGATCTGCCCCAGGAAGAGAGGGATCGCGCTGACGCGGGCAAGCCGCCTGGGCTCTTGCAAGAGCCGATAGAGCCACTCCAGCCCTACGCGCTGCCAACCCCGCGGCGCGCGCCGCAGCACCCCTGCCCACACGTCGAAGCACCCGCCGACTCCCATAAGCACAGCCGTACGAATCTTCCGTCGGTTCTCACGCATCCATAGCTCTTGGCGAGGAACCCCAAGCCCTACAAGCACCATATCGGGCTGCGCAGCTTCTATGAGATCTGCAATGTGCTCGTTCTCGTGAGGGCTAAAATATCCGTGATGCGTCCCCACAATCTGAAGGCTGGGGTATCTCTCGGTGAGCTTGCGGGCGGCTTGTTCAGCTACACCGGGTGTTGCCCCAAGCAAGAAGATTCTTGAGACCCTCCCGCGAGAGAAGAGCTTTTCTAATAGATCAATGCCGGAGACGCGCTCTCGGAGGGGAGCTCCTAAGAGCCTCCCTGCCCACACGACTCCCGTGCCGTCAGGCGTGACTAAGTCTGCTTCATGATAGACTTCCCGGAGCTTGTGATCGCGCTGCGCTCGCCAGATGGCTGTAGTATCTGGGGTACAAACGATGGCTGGCATACGAGCCTCAAGAAAGTTTTCGATTCTCTGCACGGCTTCGTCAAGCGTCACGTAGTCTATAGGCGTTCCTAAGAGCACGAACCTCTTCCCAGCTGCCGTTGTCTTTGGTAGGCGGGAGAGTACCCACCATAGCAGCCCTATAGCTATTCCCCCTCCGACGGCTCCAGCGAGAGCTTCTCGATCGTTTCGGGTAGCTAAGAACGCTAGTACGCTCGCGTACGCCGAGAGCCCATAGACAAACAAGAGCACCCGCGGGCGTCCGAAGGGAAGTTCATCAAGCCAGGAGAAGCTCACCCTATACGCGATCGAGAGGGTGCTCGTGAAAGGAAGCCCAAACGCAATCAAAGGGGCCAGGAGCGCTACAGACGCGGTCGTCTTCACTAAACCGACGATCGTGGCGATTGCCAGCCCGTAGCCGACAGCGCGGCTCCATCGTTCTGGAGGCAGAGCAGAAGCTCGTAGCCCAAGCAGAATCACAAAGAGAGCGATGACGAATAGCACGCCGAGCCATTGCCCTTGCAAAAGAGCGATGAGCGCGCATGCCCCGCCAGATAAAATAATTATCTTCGTTAGGAGCTTTCCCGACGGATCGAGCTGCCCCACCACAGCGACCCCCTGGCTGACCGCTATGATCCAGCTTAAAGTGATGAGCCAGCTCCATTGGGTGAGATAGAAGAAGCCACCCTCAGGGTTCGTGATGAACTCAATACGATAACCCACAGCGTATGCGATCAGGGCTGCGAGGGTCAAGCTCAAGAGATGGAGCCGCGGGTGGCGGGCAGTGCCCACGAGGACTGCTACACCGAGAGCTACTCCCCACAGTCGCGCATCGAGAAACAAAAGAAAGAGAGAGAGGGGGATAACAGCGATACTATAAAGCACCCCTCTCTGGCGCACGAGTCTGTTGGCCATCTCTTTGGCGGAATCCCCCTTCGCTTGCCGTGAGTCTAGAGAGATTCCTTCACGAATGGAAGGATGAGAGAAGTACTGATGCGTGATCTTTGTCTCACGAGAGAGTGACGGCGGTTATGAGAGGGGCTCGATAACGACGCGGCGCTCCTCGCTCTGGCCTTCGCTATAGGTGCGTACGTGAGGAAAAGTGCTGAGCGCCTCGTGGATCGCTTTGCGCTCGTAGGGTTCCATGGGGTCGAGCACGATCTTCTTCTGTTCGCGCAGGGCCTCTTCTGCCAAGCGTAATGCGAGCTCTTTGAGCTCCGCCTTGCGCCGCTCGCGATATCCATCGGCGTCCATATGGACGCTTATATCGTGGCCGAGCGTGCGTTTGATATAGATCTCAATCAAGTGCGCGAGCGCTCGGAGCGCCCGCTGGTTCTGCCCCACAAAGACGGAAGCCCCTTGTAAATCAATAAGGAGCCCCTCCTCGCTCTCGGCCATATGCAGTCGGGCTGTCTCCCCAGCGGCTTGGAAGAGCCCTGCAAGAAAGCTCTCAATCGTCTGCTTGACTGTGAGGTCCATCGCTGGCACCCTCCAAAGCTTCTTCAGCTGGAGCGGGCTTGGGACGCCGCCGCAGCTCCCACATGACCACAAGCTGCTGTCCCACCTGCACGAGCGTCGAGATCAGATAGTGCAGCCATAGTCCCGCCGAGAGATCTTTCAACAAGAACCCAAAGATCACGGGGAAGAGCCAGGTCATCGCTTGGCTCTGGCCACCGGCTGTGGGCACCGGCGTGAGCTTCCCCTGTACGATTTGGGCTAACACTGTGAGCGCGACGATAATATAGAGCGGGTCGCGCTGGCTGAGATCGCTTATCCATAAGAAACCAGGGCTGAGATGGATCGCTTCCGCACTGTAAATGATCACGCGCCAGAGCAAGATCAAGATAGGGAACTGTAACAGAACCGGCAGACATCCACCCATGGGGTTGACCCCTTCTTTGCGGAAGAGCTCCATCTGTTTTTTGGTGAGTTCCTCGCGGTTCTCCCGGGCGCGACGCTTCAGCTCGTCTTCGGGCATCTTAGGATACATAGCACGAAGTTGGGTGAGCGAGGGATAACGCGCTTGGAGCTTCTCTAACTTGGGCTGGAGCTCCCGCATCTTGATCATGGAGTGGAATTGCGCCCGCGTCAGCGGGTACATCAGCACGCGAATGATTAACGTGAAGATGATGAGCGCCCAGCCGTAGTTTCCCGTGTATGCGTAGAGGAGATCGAGAAACTTTGTCACCCCGGCGAGGGCCTGGCTCCACAGACCATGATCGGTGACGTGCTGCAGCCCAGCTTGTTCGAGAAAGACGAGATTGATCCGCCCCGCGTAGAGCACAAAACGATAGACGCGGCTCTCGCCTGGGGCAAGGGTCAGCTCCCCAGAAGAGACCCCAAGGATCTTTCTCCCCTTGGCGTCGGTGCCCACCCAGGGGCGAATATCTTTCTGGGCGGGATCATTGGTCAGCCATAAGAGTAAGTTCTGCCCGACGAACCCCAGGCCTTCAAAGCTCTTATAGTTTTGCACGATTTCGCTGGCACGCACGCCATCGAAGAGAAATCGCGCTTCAAAGCGGGCATCGTGCACTCCAGCCCCTAAAGTCATTCGCATCCCCTCAGGCAGCGAGAGCGTATCTGGAGAGAGATTCTCAAGGCACAGCTCCACGCCCACAGTATAGTATGGGGCATTGATGACGGTGAACGTCTTGGTGATCTTGAGGGCATCGCCGTAGTGCGTAAACGCGACTTGTTGAATTTTGGGGTTCTCGCTTGGGAGGATCTCCGCCTGATAGAGTGCTTCCGCTGAGGCAGGCCCAACAGTAAGGGTGAACGGAAAGATTGCATCAGCATTATAGAGCCGCGAGAGGTCTTGGGGTTTCACCGTGACATCGGGGAGGATTTCTACTGGGGGATTGCCCCACGGCGCCGCGAAATAGAGATAGACGCTGCGGAGCGTGCCTCCGGCTTCGGAGAAGATATAGCTGACCAAGCCCGTCTTGACTTCAAGTTCTCGCGGGCTCTGCTCGCCCAACCAGCGCGTCTGGATCGTCGTGCGCGGGTCTTGGGCATGGGCCGAAAACGCAAACGCACCAAGAAGAACGCATACCCAGAACCGGATGCTCATGGCAGTCGCTACAGTTTACCAGCGCGCGAAGCGTGTTGCAACTTGCCCCTCTGGGGATATAATATCTCTTGCGATGGCGAGAAAGCTCTTCGTCGGCGTGCTCGTGCTGGCGGGACTGGGATGGATTGGGCTCATCACGTACTCATATTTTTTCTACAATCCCGGCCCGCAGACCCCCGGCGCCCTGCGCCGCGAAGACCAGATCAATGAGTTCGTCCTCAAATTCAATCAGGGAGCTTTTCTGGACAAGAACGCCGAGCTGCACTTCGACGAAGAGAGACCCGCGCTGGGCTTTCGCGCCCCAGACTTTGAACTCAGCGATCTGAATAACCAAAGGGTCCGGCTGAGCGCGCTGCGCGGAAAGCCCATCTTGCTCAATTTCTGGGCGAGCTGGTGCCCTCCCTGCCGCAAGGAGATGCCCGACCTCCAACAGTTCTTCAGCTCTTATGGAGATAGAATCTCCGTCATCGGGATCAACTCGAACGATCGCGTCGAGATCGTTCGAGAGTTTCTCAGCCGGTATGGGATCACGTACATCAATCTGCTGGACACCGACGGGAAAGTCTTTGTGCTCTATGAGCTGACGGGGCTGCCCACAAGCTTCTTCATTGATGAATCGGGGATCGTTCGTGGCATCTGGCTGGGATCGATGAGCATCGCGGACATGGTCGCCGCCTTCCAGAAGACTACGAGGGCCTTGAGTGGCGATTCCCCATGAGCGCGTTCTTTCGTGAAGTCGCCCGCGATCTCTATCAGTTCTTCACATCGGTCACGCTCGCGATTGTGTTACTCTCTCTGATCGCCCTCATAGGGCTTGTGAGCACGCTCATCCCCCAAGAGACCTTCACCCGCGAAGTGGACTACATCGCCCGCTATGGCGTCGAGGGCTATGCGCTGCTCAAGCAGCTCCAACTGACAAATATCTTCGGGTCGTGGTACTTTCTCTTCCTCATGGCGCTGTTTACGCTCAACCTTGCCGCGTGTACATATAAGAGACTCACAGCTTCGTGGCGCTATTGGAAGCTTCCTATGAGCCCTATCCCTCCCGAGGGCCTGCGACGCTTCGAGCATGCGCGCGTGCTCTCCGGCGCCGTTGCCCCAGACGCCGCTCAGAGCATTGCTAAGCTCTTGCGACGCCACGGCTACCGTGTGCACGAATACACTTCGGGACTGCTCGCGGAGAAGTGGCGCTGGGAGTGCTTCGGGATCGACGTCTTTCACATTAGTCTATTGATAGTCATCTTCGGCGGGCTGGCGACGATGCTCTTTGGGTACAGGACGTTCGAGATCGCCCATCAGGGGGATATCATTCAGATCCCCGGCGCGGATTTCACCGTGAGGGTCAATAGATTCTGGAGCGAAAACTATCCAAACTCCGAGCGCGTCATGGACTGGCGCAGCGAACTCACGGTGATAGAGAACGGCAAAGAAGTCTTAACGAAGACTATCGAGGTGAACGCGCCGCTGCGCTACAAGGGGTATAATTTCTATCAATCGGCGTTTGGGATTGATTGGCAAGGGGCCGCGCGGGTCACGCTTGCTCTCTCCCGTGCTGACGGGACGGAGCTTGGGGAGTTTGTGGGCACGGTGGGCGAGGGCGTTGAAGTCCCCTCAGAGCAGATCTTCGTGAAGATCGGCGCGTTTCTCCCGGACTTTGCCCTCACGGAGAACTTTATCGCTTACAGTCGGACGCAGCGCCTGCAGAACCCCGCGGTCTTCGTGGAGGTCTATGACGCCCACGGGCTAAGAATCATGCGCACGTGGGCCTTTGCCCGCCCAGAGATGCAACGCTTCTGGGAGACGGCCATGCACAGCGTCGGCGGCCAGACGCCCTATACAATTAAGCTGATCGGCATGACGGCTCCAGAGTTCACGGGGCTTCAGATCACCAAAGACCCCGGTCGCCCCATTGTCTACTTTGGGTTTCTGTTTATGATCGTAGGGATGCTCGTGCACTTATATTTTAAGCATCGGCAGATCTGGGTCGCTTTTGCCGAGGGCGAGATCATCATCGCCGGAGCGGTGCGCAACAATCTGAGATCGTTCGCCGAGGAGTTTCGTCGCCTTGTCGAAGAGATAAGACAGCTCAACGTTGTGACGGAGTCCGAGCCAGAGCTGGTCACCCACTAAGGAGGAGCTATGAGATACCCAAGCGTTCTGTTCTTCTATCTGAGCACGCTGAGCTATTTCGTCACGTTTGTGCTCTATCTGTTGCACGTGGTGTTTCACCCTCACCCCCGGCCCCTCTCCCCTCCGAGGGAGAGGGGAGACGGGGGTGAGGGGGCGACGCTGGGCATCATTGCTGCCAGCGCGTCGTGGGGCTTGTCGAATATCGCCTGGGGGGTCTGGGCCACCCGCGCCCTTCTCGCCAGCGTGATCCTCTCAGGCGCAGGGGTGATCGCTCGCGCTATTGAGCTGGGCAATGCCTCTCAGTGGGTCAAGGTCTTGCTCTTGCCCCTCTCCACCACGTATGAGACCCTGACGTTCTTCTCCTGGCTCATCCCGCTGATCTATTTCGTGATGGAGCGCAAGTTCCAGATCAAGCAAGTGGGGGTCTTCGTCACCGGGGCAGCGTTCGTGATGTTATCTGTTGCAGCCTCGCCAAGCGTTGCGCCGAACGCCCCCACGGGCGTCCCACCGAGCTTGCAGAGCTATTGGCTGACGATCCATGTGCTCTTCATGGTGCTGGGGATCGCGTTCTTCACCAGCGGGTTTGGCGCAACGCTTGTGTATCTATGGCGTCGCTACGAGAAGAAGCTCTTTCTGCTCTTTGGGGCCCTTCTCGCTGCCATCGCGCTGACTATCTTCTTTGTGATCCCGCTCTTTGCCACGCTGCAGCCGGCGAAGATGCTCGCGGCGGTGGCGCTCTTTGGGCTGCTCTGTGCGGGCTTTGGTGGCCTGTTGCTCTTCGTGCACAGGGAGCAGCGCCCTGTCGCATGGGAATTTTTGGAGAATATCGAAGAGATGGTCTATCGCTGCAACGCCCTGGGATTTCCGTTCTATGCGATCGGAGGATTCGTCTTTGGAGCGATCTGGGCGGAGCAGGCGTGGAGCCGCTATTGGGGCTGGGATCCCAAGGAGACGGCGATGCTCGTGGCCGCGCTCGTGTATGCTGTCTATCTCCATGCGCGGCTGACGTGGGGGGCACGCGATGCGGGCTGGCGCGGCGGGTTGGTGGCGTGGCTGTCGGTCTTGGGATATCTCGCAGTGCTCTACGCGTGGATCGGGATCAACTATTTTGTGTCGAGCTTGCACAGCTTCGTATAAGAAAAAGGCGGCCTTGGGGGCCGCCTCTAGGAGGTGAGAGGGTTTGCGACGTGCTTGGCCGAGGGTGAGCCAAGCCCAAGGAGGTGATCCTCCCGTAGTATAAGAGATCGCCCCTAGAATGTCAGTAATCGAGCTTACATTACGATGGAGTTGTCGTGCGCACCCAGTCCATCGTGACGCGCAAGCCCTCTTCAAGCGCGATCTTGGGCACAAAGCCCAAGAGCTTCTGGGCTTTCGTAATATCGAGGGCGTTGCGCTGGAGCTCCCCTGGGCGCGGCGGGGCGTAACGCGCCTCACACTTTCTGCTCAGGGCGCGCTCAAATCTTTCGAAAAGCTCGTTGACGCTCGTCTCCTGCCCTGTCCCAATATTGAACGCAAGATCGTCTATAGAGTATGCTGAAGCACGGTTGATCTCTTCTATGCGCTCGGTCGCCAAGAGATTGGCGGCGACGACGTCGCTCACGAAGATGAAGTCCCGTGTCTGCCGACCATCGCCAAAGATTGTCACGGGTTCATGGCGGGCCAGCGCCCGCGCAAACGTGCTGACGACCGTGGCTTCACTCTTTGGGGTCTGGCGCGGCCCGTAGACGTTCGCGTAGCGCAGCGCGATATATTCTAAGCCCCAGGTCTGCTTGGCGCTGAAGAGATAGTATTCGCTTGCGAGCTTGGCCACCCCGTAGGGGCTGATGGGCTTTTTGGGGGCATCTTCGGGCACGGGGAGCTGTTGGGGTTCGCCGTAAATAACCCCGCCCGACGAGATAAAGATAAATTTTTTCACAGAGAACTCACGGCACGCTTCCAGCACCGTGAGCAGCCCCAGAATATTCGTGTGCGCGTCCTTGAGGGGATCGGCGACCGAGACGCGCACGTCCACTTGGGCCGCATGATGGTTGACCAAATCGAATCTTTCCCGCGCGAAGACTTCGCGCACCGCCGCGCGATCAGCAATATCTATCTGATAGAAGCGCGCCTTGGGATTGAGAAACTCTCTATACCCCGTGGCAAGATTATCTATAACTGTTACTGTATGGCCCTGAGCGATATACGCGTCAACGACGTGCGAACCAATAAATCCCGCGCCCCCCGTCACTAAGATCTTCATGAGCGCTGAGCACGCTCCTTCCAGATGCGATCCAAGATCCCATTGATGAAGGCGGGCGAGTGCTCGCCCCCGTATTTTTTGGCGAGCTCCACGGCTTCATTGATGGCGACCTGGGGAGGGATGTCCTCGCGATAGCAGAGCTCATACACGGCCAGGCGCAAGATATTGCGATCGACGGAGTGCAGGCGCTCCAGGCGCCAGCCCTCCGCCCGCTGCGCTATGATTCTATCGATCTCGGGAAGCTTCTCCTCCAGCCCACCGATGACCTCGCGCACGTAGGGATCATCAGTGGGCTGCTCTTCTAAAAGCTCCGTTAAGCTTACCGAACGGAAGTCCCGCTGGAAGAGCAGCTTGAGGATGCGCTCTCTAGCGGCGCGGCGCGAAAGCGTCTTCATCGGTAGAAGAACGAGAAGAGCTCACGGATGCGCTCCCGAAGTTCCTCAGATTCGAAGAGCTTCCCGATCGCAAACCCCAACACAGCCAGCAAGAGTATGAGAAATAATTTTACCCCAAGCCAGATCCACAGCAGTCCAACCAGCACCCCGATGAGGGCACCGACAGCGCCTGGGGACAGCCGGGCCATCACTCGATCTCCCCTTCGCCTCGGAAGAGCGGGCGCTCCTCAGGGAGTTCGCTGGCAATGCCCGCTGCAATCACTTGGACGCGATGGACCTTCACGCCTACGCGGTCTTCCACGCTCTCCTCGACCGTCTGTTGGATTCTCTCGGCCGTATGGAGCACGTTCTGCCCGATGGGCAGCTCAGCACGGATGAAGACGTACAGCCCACTGGGGGTGTTCTCGAGGGCGACGCGATACCGCCGCAGCCCAAACTCATAAGCGAGGATGCGCTCGATATACGAGCGTATAGCAAAGAGCGAGATCTCTACTGGCCCGCGCGGGCTCTCGTGCTGGATGCGCTTCCAGCGCCGCCGCGCCTGCAAGAGCTGCGCTAAAAAATACACCCCTACCAGAAAGAAGAGCAACGCAAACGCGTCGAGCAAGACCACCCCCCACTGACTTCGGATGAAGACGACAAAGAGCTCCCAGATCCGCTCAGGAGGAGCTGTGGCCACCCCAAAGGTCACCCACAAGAGCCCTCCCGTGGCCACCCAGCAGAGCAGAAATGCCCCAGCGTATAAGATCTCAGCGATATAATCGACTGTCTGTTTCACGACTCCTCCTTCTTAGACCGGCTGGTCTCGCTGGTGTCAATCTCTTGGATGTAGACATCCACGGCGCTCACGTGCAGCCCCGTCATCCCCTCGATCTCCTGCTTGACCTTGGCTTGGACTCTCTTGGCCACTTCAGGGATGGGATAGCCATAGCGCACAACCGCCTTGAGGCGAATCCGGATCGTCTGATCTTCGATGAGCTGGGCGGAGACGCCCTGGCGCTTCTGAGCGTTCAGCAGCGCGGCCAGGCCGTCGGCCACCGTGCCCTTCAGCCCGCTGATCCCCTCGACCTCTTGCGCGGCAATGCGGGCTATGGAGCTGACGACCTCCTCGGCGATGGAGACATGGCCGCTCCACCGCTCTGCGCGCTTGGCTGCCTTCCGCTCCGCGGGCATAGCGATTCACCGATTGACGCGCTCCACATACTGCCCGGTGCGCGTGTCGATCTTCACCCAGTCCCCCGGATTGATGAAGAGCGGGACTTTCACTTCCAGCCCAGTCTCAAGGATCGCGGGCTTCATCACGTTGCTCACGGTATCGCCCCGCACCCCCGGATCGGTGTGCTTGACTTGCAACTCGACAGTGAGGGGAAGCTCAACCTTCACAAATGTCCCCTGATAGAAGAGCCCCGACACCTCCATGTTCTCCTTGAGATAGGGCTTGACATCAGCGACTTGCTCTTCCGTCAGCGTGTACTGATCGAACGTCTCCGAGTCCATGAACGTGTAGAGATTCCCGCTATTGTAGAGATACTGCATGGGGCGCTCCTCAAGCTGGACGATCTTGACCGGCGCGGCATCGAAGAAGTTCTGAGGGATGACTTTGCCGGTCTTGACGTGTCTGAGGCGACATTGCGCCACGGGGCGCCCCTGGGCCTTCTTGACGTGCTGATACTCTTCGATGATCCACAGCTCCCCTTCGTACTCGATCACTTTGCCCTTGCCCAGATCGCTGACTCCCATACTTACCCTCCTTTCTCTGGGGCGATCTCTGCGGCTCGGCGGCCCTCCGTCAACCGAATGACCCAGAGGGTCACTTCATACAGGGCGATCAGTGGGATCGCCAGGGTCATCATCGTGAACGGGTCTTGGGTCGGTGTGAGAAGAGCCCCCAAGACGAGCGCTAATACTATAGCGTATTTGCGCTTCTCGCGCAAGAACCGGTGCGAGACCAGCCCGATCTTCGCCAATAAAAAGAGCACGACCGGCAGCTCAAACGAGACCCCAAACCCCAGCATCAGCCACAGAATGAACGAGATATAGTTCTCGAACGTAA
>JAPWVB010000110.1 GCA_028275205.1 Candidatus Acetothermia bacterium | reverse complement strand
TGGTTATTGCGCTTCTGGTCGGGGTGGTGGGCGGGCTCTATCCGGCCTACCGCGCGTCGCAAATCTCCCCCCACGAGGCGTTACGCTATGAATGAGCAGATTGTGATCGCGCGCGACCTTGTGAAGACCTACGACAACGGGCGCACCCGCGCCCTCGATGGCGTGAGCTTAGAGATCTTCGCCGGGGAATTTGTGGCGATCTGCGGGCCATCGGGCTCCGGCAAGAGCACTCTTCTCAATCTCATTGGCGCCCTCGATCGGCCCGATTCGGGGGAGCTGTGGGTCGCTGGGGAGGATTTGACGCACAGCCGAGGGGATTTAGCGAGCTTTCGCGCCCGGAAAGTCGGATTTATCTTTCAGCTGCACAATCTCATCCCGTCGCTGACGGCGCTCGAAAATCTTTTGATTCCCACGCTGGAGCTCAACGAACCTCGGCGTGAGGCGCAGGCGCGGGCGCGCGAGCTTCTTGAGCGCGTGGGGCTCGCGGATAAAGCGCATCGGCGGCCGCCGGAGCTGTCGGGGGGCGAACGACAGCGCGTCGCTGTCGCCCGGGCGCTCATCAACAATCCCCAGCTGATCTTGGCTGACGAGCCCACGGGGAGTCTAGATTCCAAGACAGAAAAAGCCGTGCTCGATCTGCTGCGCGAGCTGCACCGCGAGCGCGGCGTGACCCTAATCTTGGTGACGCACGATGCGCGGGTTGCTCAGCACGCCGATCGCGTGATCGAACTGATAGATGGACGAGTCGTCATCGGGGTGGACACAGCGCAGAAGCCTTGAGCTTTCCCTTGACAGACGATGTCGCTCTTGATAAGATTGCAAGGCCCATTTCAGTATCAGCTTGTCCAAGGTGCTCAACAAGGAGTGATTCACTATGAAGCGCGTCATCATTATGGGCGCCGCCGGGCGCGATTTCCATAACTTCAACGTGTACTTCCGCGACAACCCAAACTACAAAGTCGTCGCGTTCACAGCGACCCAGATCCCCAATATTGAGGGCCGACGCTACCCCGCCAAGCTCGCGGGCAAACTCTACCCCAAAGGAATCCCCATCGAGCCTGAGGAGAACTTAAGAGAACTGATAGCAGAGCACAACGTTGATCTTGTGGTCTTCTCTTACAGCGATGTCTCGCATCAGTATGTGATGGAGCGGGCGAGCTGGGCCATGGCTGCTGGTGCGGACTTCATGCTCCTTGGCCCTAAATCCACCCAGCTCAAGGCGAAGAAACCCGTGATCTCCGTGACGGCGGTGCGTACTGGTTCGGGCAAAAGCCAAACGACGCGACGCGTCGCGGACATCCTCCGCAAGCACGGCAAGCGCGTGGTGGTGGTGCGCCACCCCATGCCCTACGGCGATCTCGTCAAGCAAGAGTGCCAACGCTTCGCGAGCTTCAAAGACCTCGATCGCTATGAGTGTACGATCGAGGAGCGCGAGGAGTACGAGCCCCATCTGGCGCGCGGCACGGTCGTCTACGCCGGGGTGGACTACGAGAAGATCTTGCGCATGGCTGAGCGCGAGGCCGACGTCATCGTTTGGGATGGAGGCAACAACGATTTTTCGTTCTTCGTGCCGGACATGACGATCGTCGTGGCTGACCCGCTGCGCGCTGGCCATGAAGTGACGTACTTCCCAGGGCACATCAATCTGTTATTAGCTGATGTGGTCGTCATCAATAAAGTCGATACAGCGTCGCGAGCCCAGGTCGAGCGCGTCCGGGAGAACATTCGGAAGTTCAACCCCAAGGCGAAGATCATCGAGGCGGCCTCGCCGATCTTCGTCGAAGACCCCAGCGTCATCGAGGGCAAGCGCGTCTTAGCTATTGAAGATGGGCCGACGCTCACCCATGGCGAGATGCCCTACGGCGCGGCGACGCTCGCGGCCGAAAAGTACGGAGCCAAAGAGCTCGTCGACCCCAGGCCCTACGCCGTCAACTCCATCGCCGAGACGTTCCGCAAGTACCCCCATATTGGGAAACTCCTTCCCGCCATGGGCTACGGGGAAGAACAGATCAAAGACCTAGCGAAGACCATCAAGCGCACCGACTGCGATGCCGTCATCATCGGCACCCCAATTGACCTCAAGAGGCTGATCAAATTCGACGTGCCCACGACGCGCGTGCTCTACGAGCTGCAAGAGATCGGCCATCCCACGCTGGAGGAGGTCTTGGAGCCCCTGTTGGACTGAGACACTCATCACTCGGCGATCAGACCGACTCTCTGACTGCGCTGCACGGGCTTCCTTGGCCGCGCACGCCTAGCCACGTAGAGTGAAGGCATGAATCAGCGAGGACAAAGCGCTAGGCGCGGGCTCTTAGTTCTCTTCGTGGGCATAGCTTTGTTGGGGCAGAGCGCGCTGGGACAGTCCGTATTAGGGCGCTTCCTCAGCGAGCTGAGTTTTAACAACGTCGCGCCGTATTTTCTCAACGCAGAGTTTCGCATCCTGTCGCGCATCAGCGTCGCTGAGGCAGCGTTTGCCACCGACACGAAGTTCGATATCACTCTTTTGCGCTGGCAGAAGTTCATCGCCTCGGTGAGCGTCAATCCGCTGTCGGCGCGCAATCGCCTGACGTTCATCAACGGCTTCACGTTCAACAGAAACGAACTTGTAGCAGCGTTGAGCTTTGGCGGGGTCTCTCTTGGGATCGAGCTCATCTTAGAGAATCAGAGCCCATCGCTGGAGGTGGGGCTGGTCGTCGAGGCTGCCGCTAAGACCGAATGGTTCACGATCGCAAGTTACACGGGCTTTGGGGTCACCCAGATCGTCGAAGATCTCGATTGGGATCAAGTGCCCATCGTCAACGAGCCCTTCGGATTTGAACCCAGAATTGTGAAGCTGGACACGTTCAGCGAGCGCGAGCCCGATCGCGTCGTCACCGCGCCGTTTGTCTTCACCGAGGAGGTCGTCGCTGCGGAATTTTATGCCCTCGACATCGCGTCATTCAGCGTGATGACGCTCTTCACCCCCAGCGGGCTGCGGAAGCTCATCCCTGCGCTCGCGGTGAAGGTGAACGTCCCTGCCGCCGATCTGCGCTTGCGATTGACTATCAGCTCGACGTTTGAGTTTGTCCCGCCCAATGTGTTTCTGACGTTTCTGCCCATCGAGCTCTCCTTGCGCTGGAGCTTCTTCCAGTGGCGTAGTTTAACGCTCCTGGCCGATCCTCCCCCTCCTGGAGCTGGGGGCGGGGCGTTCTCGTTCCGAAGGCAGATCTTCCAGTCGCTCTTTGAGCTTGCGTTCTTCCGGGCGTTCACGGAGATCTGCTTTGGGCCGGATTGTCCTGGGGGATCGGGGCTGGAGTGGCGCTTTGGGGTCGAGCTGCGCTTCCTCTTCGGCGGGCCATAACAGAGCCCTCTGTAACGCCCATCACACCCGTATAAGTGCGATACTATTATTTCCTAACTCTTGACAAGAGTGTCTTGCTGTGTTATAGTATTTTCGAAGGAGGTGTAGGAGCGCAGCTCAGCAACGGTCCGCTGATAAGGGCAAA
>JAPWVB010000109.1 GCA_028275205.1 Candidatus Acetothermia bacterium | reverse complement strand
GACGCCAACAATGCGTTGATCATTCGCGATGAGCGCCTCGCCCAGCTCTTCACAACAGAGTTCGAGGAGATGTTTCTTAAGGATCGCTTCGGGCAGCAGAAATACGACGGAAAGATCTTTACACAACTGCGCACGTACCAAATGGGCTCAGCGACGGTTGGGGTCTATTTTACTCCCAGTGGTGCTCCACAGAAGATCGTGCGCGATCTCATCCGCCAAGCCAAAGAGACTATTCGGATCGCGATGTTCTATTTTACGGACGATCTGATCATGGCCGAGCTGGCCGCCGCGCACGCGCGCGGGGTTCAGGTCGAAGCCGTCTGGGACTTCCGTGGCTGGGAGCGCTTCGAAGATTCGGAGATAGACGATGCACTACACTTGGGGATCGGCGTCGTCGACGCCCTCCCTGGGTTAGTCCACCATAAGTTTGCCGTCATCGACCGTAAGATCGTGATCACGGGCTCAACGAACTGGTCCGACAGCGGGTTCTTCGAGAACGATGAGAATTTTATAGTGCTGGAGAGCCCCCAGCTCGCTCAAAGATACTCCGAGCACTTTGAGCGCCTCAAGCGCGACGCCCTTCAGTACGATCGAACGCCCACGCTGCCGCCGCGCGTCACCCTGCGTCACTATAACACTCAAGATATATTAGCGCGCATCGAATGGCGCCCCCATCTGAGTAGCCCTGTAGATTTCTATGAGCTCTGTCGCGCCAAGGAGTCGTTCGGCCCTTGCGAGCGCACATACTCCCAAATTCCCGCAAACCATCGCTATTTCATTGACGACGCCGTCCAGCCCGGACAGCGGTGGTTCTACCGGATGCGCGGGTCTGTGAACGGTCAGTTCACAGATTGGTCCAACGAATTTGTACTCACGGTGCAAGCCCCGCTCTGCCCCATCGTTGGGGCTCGTGAGGAGTGCGATTGCGACGATGCGATAGACAACGACGGGGATCGCTCCACAGACTGCGACGATTTGGACTGCAAGGCCGCGACGAAGTGCCTCGGCCCGCAGTGGCGCGAGAACACCCGCGAGCGCGTCGTGCTCGGGCTCACGCCCCCCGGCGCGCTCGAATCCCAGCCCGAACGCTTCTTAGAGAAGCTCGTCACGACGGAGTTCACCGTGTTCGCCACGACAGCCTCAAGCAGCGTCATCAGAATACAGTCTGATCGAGATTTTTCCCAGCATCTGTCGGTGATCATCTTCACGAGCTATGAGCCGCGCTTCCGCGGCCTGGGCATTGACCCCAGATCGTTCTATACGAAGAAGAAGATCCGCGTGACCGGAGAGTTCTCGCAGTATCAAGGCCAGCCGCAGATCCTCGTGCGGTCTCCTTGGCAGATCGAGCTTGTGCCATGAAGTATTCGATCGCTGAGGTCGCTCTGCCCATCGCCGTAGACCAGACGTTTGACTACAGCATCCCTGAGGCGTTGCGCGGATCTATCTGTGTGGGCCAGCGGGTGCTCGTGCCGTTTCGCGAGCGCGAGCAGCTCGAGGGGTTCGTCATCGCTCTGAAAGAGCACAGCTCGTTTGCGGGCCCTCTCCGCGAGATCACAGCTATCGTTACGACGAAGCCCCAGCTCAGCGCGCTCGATCTGGCGCTAGCGCGCTGGATCGCGGACTATTACGTTGCCCCTGTGGGCATCGTCTTGCAGACGCTCGCCCCAGGGCATGAGCTGCCGAAGCGCGAGAACGCCGTCAGATACGTCAAACTCAATATCCCGCTTGCAGAGCTCTTAGCTCAGATCGAGCAACGGGCCAAGCGTGCTCCTCAACAAGCGGCCATACTGCGTGCCTTGCTGGGCACTGAAACAATTCGAGAGAGAGAGCTTTTGGCGCGGGTCGGCTGCAGCAGCGGCCCCCTCCATGCGCTTGCGCGCGCGGGCTTGATCGCGATCACCGAGAGGCCACGCACTCGCCCAGAATTCCACGAAGCGCCAAAGCACGTCACGCTCACGCCCTGGCAGCAGCGTGCCCTCGAAGCTATCGTGAACGAAGAAGGGGTGAGGGCCAAGGGGGAGGTCTTCCTCCTCCACGGCGTCAACAACAGCGGCAAAACTGAAGTCTATCTGCGCGCATGTCAGCATGTGCTTGAGCGGGGCGGACAAGCGATCGTGCTCGTCCCAGAGATCTCGCTCACGCCGCAGCTCATCGCGCGGTTCCGCAATCTCTTTGGGGAGCGCATCGCCATCTATCACAGCGGGATGACGGACTCCGAGCGCGCCCGCGCCTGGCACCGCCTCAAGAACAATGACGCTCAGATTGCCATCGGCGTGCGCGCCGCCATCTTCGCCCCCTGCCCAAACTTACAGCTCATCGTCATTGACGAAGAGCACGAGAGTACTTATAAGCAAGACGATCCCGCTCCCCGCTATCACGCGCGCGAGGTCGCGCTCGCTCGCGCCGCGCTCACCGGGGCGACCGTCGTCCTGGGCAGCGCCACCCCAAGCATCGAGAGCTATTTTTTCGCACAGCAGGGGCGCTATCACTTGCTCGAACTCCCTGAGCGCGTCCACCCCACCCCGCCACCCACCGTCAAAATCATAGATATGGGCAACCGCAAGGAGCTGCTCAGCCCCATCCTGCGCGCCAAGATCGAACAGAGGCTCAACCATAACGAACAAGTGATGCTTCTGCTCAATAGATTGGGCTATTCCATCGCGATCTGTCGGCGCTGCCGCCAGACGGTGCAGTGTCCCACGTGCCAGATCGCCCTCACCGTGCACATGCGCGAGCAGGAGCTGCGCTGCCGCTACTGTCAGTATCGTCTGAGGATGCCGCGGTGCCGGGCGTGCGGCTCACGGGAGTTGCTCTTTGAGGGCGCGGGCACAGAGCGCCTCGAGCTGGAAGTGCGCGCCAGCTTCCCCACTGTGAGCGTCCGCCGCATGGATTCTGAGAGCGTGCGCCGCGGCGAGCACACCGCGATCTTAGAAGCCTTCCGCCAGGGGCAGATTCAGATTCTCTTAGGGACGCAGATGATCGGGCTGGGGTTGGACTTCCCCAACGTGACGCTCGTGGGGATCGTCTCCGCAGATACGCTGTTAGACTTCCCAGACTTTCGGGCAGGGGAGCGGACTTTTCAGCTCATCGCGCAAGCTATTGGGCGGGCAGGCCGCGGCGAGCGCCCCGGCGAAGTCATCATTCAAACTCGACACCCTGAGCATGAGATCATTCGTCTGGCAGCCTCTCAAAACTATCGCGCGTTTTACGAGCACGAGATCGAGCTGCGCCGATCGCTGGGATATCCACCCTTCACTAGATTGATCTTTCTCATTATTGAGCACAGCAATGAAGCCCAAGCCCATCACCGCGCAAACATCCTGAAGGAGCGGTTAGAAGAGCTCAAGCTCGCAGAGGTGCTCGGCCCCGCACGGGCCCTCCCCTATCGCTTGCGAGGAAACTATCGTTGGCAGCTTTTGCTCAAGAGCACGGCAGAATCCATACAGAAGGCCGTCTGGGGGGCTCTTACAGAGCTGAGGCTGGCCGA
>JAPWVB010000029.1 GCA_028275205.1 Candidatus Acetothermia bacterium | reverse complement strand
GCAGATTTTCAAATATTCTAAAATATTGGGAACGATGGGATGGAGGAAGAGCTCACGGCGCTGCAAGCTCGCATCTGCAAGGTGCTGGCGCATCCCAAGCGCTTACAGATTGTCTATGCGTTGCGGGCGGGGGAGCGCAGCGTCGGCGAGCTCGCCAAAGAGCTTCAGCTGTCGTATGCCAACCTCTCGCAGCACCTGCGCATCTTACTGGAGATCGGCCTGGTCGAGGTCCGCCATCACGGGCGCTATAGCTATTATCGGCTCGCGACCCCGCAGATCGCTGAGGCGTGCGATCTCGTGCGCCAGGCGCTGCGCGAGCGCTTGACACGCTTTGGCAAGTTGGCTCATGCCAACAATAAAAATCTTAAAGAAAGGAGGTGAACCCACATGAAGAAGCTCCTAGCAGCAGCGGTCGTGGTGCTCTGTGTGGGGGTGGTTGTAGGGTTAGGGCTATGGAAGCCAGTTCCGTCTCAGCCGGTCCATCACTTTGAGGCGGTGCTGGCTCAAGCCCACCCGGCGCAACAAGACCCAGCTCAGACCTTCCCCACCAGCCTCCATGCGACGCGCGAGGGCAAGCGCACCTGGTACAGCAAGGACAACGAGGGCTTTGAGACGCTCACCAATATCCCTATGGACCAGCTGGGCTGCCTCAAGTGCCACCCGGGGACCTACGCCGACGGCACCAAGGTCGATCCGGCTACCTATACCCCAAGCTGCAAGGACTGCCACGTCCAGCCTGGGGATAAAGTCAAGCAGGAGACGTGCCTCAAGTGCCATCGGCGCCAGGGCTTCGAGATCGCCAACTACTCCGATGTCCATCGCGCCAAGGGCATGGAGTGCACGGCTTGTCACACCAGCCGGGAGATGCACGGCGACGGCACCAAGTACGCGTCGTGGCTGGAGCCTGGGGCTATGGACGCCAGCTGCGAGAAGTGCCATACGCAGCTCCCCGCGAACGCAGCCCACGCCGTGCACGAGAAGACCGTCCACTGCACCAGCTGCCACGCCCAGACCGTCGTCTCCTGCTACAACTGTCACTTTGAGAGCAACGTCCTGGCGGACATCAACCGCAACTACGGCGTGATGCGCGACTTCGCGTTGCTGCTCAACCGCAAGGGGACGAACAAGGTCTACTCGGGCACGCTGATGACCCTGACGCATGGGGGCAAGTCGTTTGTGGCCTTGGCGCCCTTCCGCGCCCACACGATCACCAAGCAGGGCCGCGCGTGCACGGAGTGCCACGCCAGCGAGGCCCTCAAAGAGTACAAGAACACGGGCAAGATCACGCTCTCCAAGTGGGACGGGCAGAAGCTCGTCTTCACCAAGGGCGTCATCCCCATCCCGCCCGACTGGCAGAAGGCGCTCCAGCTGGACTTTGTGGACTACAAGGGCGATCCCAAGGACCCACAGACCGACCCCACCAAGTGGGTCTTCCTCAAGTCCGGCGCAGACTTGATGCAGATGCTCTACGCCGAGCCGCTCACCGAGGAGCAGCTCAAGAAGCTCGGCCGCTAACACGGACGGAGTTGGCAGAGGGCTTGGCTGATCTGGCGGCCAAGCCCTCTCGATTCTGATAAAAATCATCTCTCTTTATGATGACACTCATAGCACGGACAGGGGAAGCACGCCTATACTGATGGCGAGATACAAGAAAGGAGCTCAGATGCTCGCGCGGCTCGTTGTAGCGGGGCTCATCGCCGTCGGAGCGATCGCCCTGGGGGTGATCAGCTACGCGTTCTTCACGAACCGCAGCGACTTGAGCAGGTTCGCGCTCACCAGCGGGCGCGGGATCTTCGTCGAAGACCCCAAGGAGCTGAAAGATGAAATAGCAGCGAGCTTGGGGTATCGTGCGCCGGACTTCACCCTCCCGGACCTGAGCGGGCAGAGCGTGAGCTTAAGCAGCCTGCGCGGCAAGCCCGTCTTATTGAACTTCTGGGCAACGTGGTGCTCCCCCTGCCGCCAAGAGATCCCCGAACTCCAAGAGTTCCATCAGATCTACAGCGACCAAGTAGTGCTGTTAGGGGTCAACTGGGGCGAGGACCCCAAGACCGTGAAAGCATTCTTAGATCATCTTGGGGTGAGCTATCGCAATCTCGTGGACGAGCGCGGCACGGCATTTGTGCTCTACAGATTGACGGGCATCCCTGAGAGCTTCTTCATTGACCCTGAGGGATACATTCGCGGGGCGTGGATCGGGCCGCTCACCGCGAAAGAGATCGTCCAAGGCTTCGAGCGGTTGGGACTGCTCACCCCGAAAGAAAGCGAGTGATCTTTTTATGACTTGCCCAGCGTGTGGGACGGTTAACACCCCTGATAGCCGGTTCTGCAAGCACTGCGGCGTGGCGCTCCAGGTTCTCTGCAGCCGCTGCGCTACGGCGAACACGCCCGATAGTCGCTTCTGCAAGGCCTGCGGAGCGCCTCTGACACAAGTGACTCCGGCCCCGCCGCCTCGGGCTACCGAGCTTGCGATTGACGGGGCGTTGCGGGGCAAGGTCGCGGAGGTCGTCAAAGTCTTAGGGGGGCTCAACTGCGGGCGCTGCGGCTATCGCACTTGCGCAGAGAACGCTCTCGCGATCGTGCGCGGGGAGGCTCCGCCGCACTCGTGCGTCCAGGGCGGCGAGGAAGCTGCCCGTCAGATCCGTGCGATCCTGGGGCAGCCCGAACGCCCCAGCTTCGGGGCGCTCCTGTGGGAGCAGCTGACGTCCATTAAGCTCGCGATCGTGCTCATCGTCGCGATCGTCGTGCTCTCTATAGTCGGCACGGTCATCCCTCAAGGGAAGGACCCGCTCTTCTACGCGGGGCGCTACGGCACCGCCGGGCTCAATATCATCACGGCGCTCCAGCTCGATCGCCTCTATCACTCATGGTACTTTCTCGCTCTCTTAATAGCTTTAGCCCTCAACACCGGGGCGTGCGCGCTCAAGAGATTTCGTGTCTCCTGGGAGCTGCTGCGCAAGCCCGTCGAGGCTCGCTCCGCCGACGAGATCGCGCAGCTGCCTACCCACGCCAAGCTCGACGTCCGGCTCTTCGAGAAGCTCCACGAGCTGCTCACCCAGCGGCGCTATCGGGTGCGGCGTCAGGGGGAGCAGCTCATCGCGTCTAAGAATCTGTGGGGCCGGCTGGGCGTTGATATTCTGCACGTGAGCTTAATTATTATTCTCATCGGGGGCGTCATCGGGGGGCTGCTGGGCTTTGAAGATTTTCAAGTAGCTCATAAGGGTGAGACGTTCACGGTCGCCCGCGGAGGATTCCAAGTACGAGTAGACGATCTCAAAGTCGAGCACTACCCCGACTCCAGCCAAGTCAAAGATTGGTACACTACACTCACGGTCATTGACGGCGGGCGCGAAGTGCTCACGAAGACGATCGAAGTCAATGAGCCGTTGACGTACAAGGGGATCTCGCTCTATCAAGCGTCGTTTGGGAGCGACTGGCTGGGCGGGGCCGAGCTGACGTTCCGCATC
Source organism: Candidatus Acetothermia bacterium (assembly GCA_028275205.1). Lineage (GTDB taxonomy): Bacteria > Bipolaricaulota > Bipolaricaulia > RBG-16-55-9 > DRXL01 > JANXCC01. The sequence continues at coordinate 10,497 of JAPWVB010000029.1, read as the reverse complement.
GAGCGGGTGAAGGATGGGAAAGCTGAGCCCGCCGGCGAGGTCACCACGACCGTCGGCGCGACCTTCCCCCTCGATGAGGGGCGCACGGCAAAAGTCGTGGCGTTCTATCCCGACTTCATCGTCACTCAGCAAGGGCCAGCGAACCGCTCGCAAGCCCTCAACAACCCCGCGGCGTTCTTGGAAGTCTACAACGGCGACCAGAGGGAATTCACGACGTGGACGTTCGCGCAGTTCCCAGAGTTCCAGCATGACTTCTTCGCGGAGAACCCCTATCGGTTCTATCTGGTGGGGATGAAGGCTCCGGAATTTACGGGGCTGCAGATCGCCCGCAACCCTGGGATTCCTATCATCTATGCGGGGTTCATTCTGCTCGTCTTCGGGCTGGCGTTGAACTTCTACCTGCCGCCGCGGCGCATCTGGGCCGCTGTCAAAGAGAATACTCTGTACGTCGGCGGGCTGGGGCGCGAGCCGCGGGAGTTCGAGCCAGACTTTGAAGAGATCATCGCAGCTCTCTCTCCTGAGCGGGACCTACCCCCCCAACCCTCTTCCCTAAAGGGAAGGGGGGATTCCCCTCCCTCTTTAGGGGAGAGGTCAAGGGTTCCCGAAGGCCGGGGTGAGGGCCAGGAGATTCAGCCACTACCAAAAGGAGGTTAGCACGCATGGATAGCGCGCTCTTCTTCTATCTCAGCGCCGTCGGGTACTTCTTCGGGTTCGTCTTCTATCTGTTGCACCTGATCGGGAGCCCCGCAGAGCAGAAGACGGGGCTTGGGATCGTCGCCGCGCCCCAGTCATGGGTCCTCAAACAGACGACCTGGGGCAAGCTCGCCACCTGGACGACTCTGGTCACCGTGCTCATCAGCACGGTCGGGATGGTGCTGCGCGTCTTGGAGATGCATCGCGTTTCGGATTTTTGGATGTTGCCGGTGACGAATACATACGAGACATTGGCGTTCTTCTCCTGGGCGATCCCATTAGTATATTTGCTCTTCGAGTGGCGGTATAAGATCCGAGTCGTGGGGGCATTTGCGACGGGCTTGGCGTTTCTGTTCATTGCGCTCGCGTCGTCGCCGCTGCTCTCCAGCGAAGTGCGCCCCTTAGTGCCGGCGCTGCAGAGCTATTGGCTCGTCTTGCACGTCTCGTTCACGCTGGGCGGGGAGGCGTTCTTCGCCGTGGCGTTTGGCGCAGGGGTGTTGTTCTTATGGCTGCAGCGGCGCGGGGGGAATCTCCAGACGTTGAAGCTCTTGGACAATCTGGGCTACAAAGCGATCGCGCTGGGGTTCCCGCTCTTCACGTTGGGGGGATTAGTCTTCGGGGCGATCTGGGCCCAGCACGCCTGGGGGCGCTACTGGGGCTGGGACCCCAAAGAGACGTGGATGCTCATCACGTGGCTCTTCTACGCGCTCTACTTGCACGTGCGGGTGAAGTGGGGCTGGCGCGACGCCAAGACCGCGTGGCTTGCCGTTGGGGGCTTCGCTGTGGCGATGTTCACGTGGTGGGGTGTGAACTATCTGCTAGCGGGCTTGCATAGCTACGCTGGCTAAAAAGGAGATGATCACGTATGCGTAAGCGCGTTGTAGCTTTGGCCCTCCTTGTGGTGATCCCCTTGGGCGCGGCAGCCCTGGTGTTGGGAGTAGCGCAGCAGCAGAAACCACCGGACATCCCCAAGGGGCACGTCTCGATCAAGACGGGAGCCCCCATCGAACTCTGCTTCCGGTGCCATAAGACCCCGCCGGCTCTGGCTCGAGAGAGATTCTCGTTCTGCGCGACGTGCCATATTAACACTCACTTGGAAGAGACGGAGTTTGTGGACGTAGCGCGGGTGGGGAATCGCTCCAAGCACCCGGTGGAGTTCGACTGGGCGGCAGCGGACTGCTCGTCGTGCCACACCAAGCCGCATAAGACCAAACCCGCGCCGCACCCCGTGGGGGCGAATCAACCCAGCAGCGCCTTCTGCCAGCCCTGTCACTTAAACCCTGCAGATCCACAAAAAGCCGTGGGCGGGCCGGAGAAGGCCGGCGAGTTCTGCGCGGCGTGCCATCATATCGGGCTCAACCCCAAGCACGTCAAAGCCCCCGAGGGCGTGAAGGTCAACTTCTGCTTCGGCTGCCACAAGACGGCGCCATGAATGCTTTGATCAAGATCAAGTTTGGGCATATCTCAGATCATGGACGAGGGCTGTACCCAGCAGATACACTGTAGGGACAAAACAGAGCCTGAGAGGAGGTGAATCAGGACCAAAGATCCCAACCCAACGAAAAGGAGGCTCATTGCCTATGAGACGCAGAATTCTCTCTGTTGTGCTTCTGCTGGTCAGTTTAGTGGCTATTGGTGGCTTGATGGCGGCATCACTTGACCCAGCGCAAGAATGGCTCAAGAGCAAGCACGCCAACCGCGAGACAGCCATCGCTGAGGCGACCGTGGAGTCCCGCGGGCCCTTGGCAGCTCACTGCGCTCGCTGCCATAGCGAGCAGGGCTTCTTAGCGTGGCTGCCCCAACTGATGGCCGGCAACCCCGGGCTCATCGTTGACCCCAATACGGGGAAGCCTGCCGAAGTCCCCTATCTGACTCAGCTGGGGCTGACCAAAGACAAAGTCCAGCCCATCACGTGCACGGTCTGCCACGGTGAGGGCTTTGCCCTGCGCGTGAAGGGCAGCACCCCCATGCTGCCGTCGGGCTTTGCGGCCGCGGGCGTGGGCGATGGCGCAATGTGTATGACGTGCCACAACACGCGCAACGGCCGCATCCAGTGGGACTCTTCTGATCCCAAGCTCTACACCGGGCCGCACGAGGCCGCCCAAGCCGACGTCATCATGGGGAAGAACGTCTACTTCCTCAACGACACGGCCGAGCTGGTCTCCCCCCACGCAGCGTTCGTTGGCGACTCGTGCGTGACGTGCCATAAGACCCTGGGCAAGGAAGGGCACACCTTCGAGCCGTCAGAGACCGTATGTGCGAGCTGCCACGGCGCTGCCATGAAGATCGAGTTCGTCCAAGAGCCGACCAAGCACCTTCTGGAGCAACTGCGAGTGGCTATCGAGAAGAAGGTGCTGGCCGCGCGCGACAAGATCAAGGTCGTGACCGCGTGGGATCCCAAGACCGACAAAGACGCGCCCAATACGCCCATTGACGCTACCCAGATCAAGAGCGTGGACCTCTTGACTATTCACGGCCAACTCTCATTTAAGTTCACTATGGCCGATGGGGCTGAGGTCTACAGCCAGATCGGCAACGTCAAGGACGCGCCGGGCGAAGCGGGCAAGCCAGTCTTCGCTACGTCCGATCCGATCGTGCGGGCAGCGCATAACTATATGCTCGTCGTGTACGACGGAAGCATGGGGGTTCATAACCCCAAGTTCGTGCGCGACGTGCTGCTAACCACGATCCGAACGATGGCTCAATAAAACGAGAGGAGGTCATCTATGCTCAAGCGGTGGAGTCTGCTTGCGGCAGCGATCGTGATTGTGGGGGCTGTGGGCACGGCTATGGTGCTGGGGATAGCGCAGCAGCCGCCCCCGCTGCCCCAAGGGCATATCCCCGTAAGCCCAACGAGCGCGGCAGCTACGTGCTTCGAGTGTCACCAGAGCCCGCCGCCGCTCAAGACCGAGCAGATCGGCTTCTGCAAGACGTGCCACATCACCACGCACTTCAGCTTGAAGGCCGGGTTTGACGTCCAGCGGCCTGGGCCGCGGCCCAAGCACGTCATCGCGTTCGACTGGACTGCGGGGGAGTGCAACAGCTGCCACACGCCCCACAAGACCAAGGTGGCCAAGCACCCGGTGAGCGAGAAGCAGACCAACAGCAGCTTCTGCATCCCGTGCCATGAGACCCCTACAAGCAAGGGGATCACGGGGCAGGAGAAGGCAGGGGAGTTCTGCGCTGGGTGTCACAATCTGGGCCTAGCACCGACGCACGTCCAAGCTCCGCCTGATGCCAAGGCGAACTTCTGCTTCGGCTGCCACAAGTAACACAGAGAGCGTGTGTGGGAGAGGGCCCTGGCTGCTCCACAGCTAGGGCCCTTCTGTTGCAACAGCCAGAAAGGAGAATCTATGGAGGCAGAAAACGCCCTGGTGCGGATGCACCAAGACTTACAGCGCGCCTTGAAAAAGCCCGCCGAGCGGCGCAGCTGGGCCATGGCCGTAGATGTCCGCAAGTGCATCGGTTGCTACGGGTGCACCGTCGCGTGCATCGCCGAGAACGTCCTGCCGCCGGGCGTTATGTATCGCACGGTGCTCGATATCGAGCTGGGCAAATACCCCAACGTCGTAAGAATCCTCAAGCCCATGAACTGCCAACAGTGCGATAACGCCCCTTGCGTCCCCGCAGCCAATGCTGTCGCGCCAGGGAGCTTGGAGAAGCGCCCCGACGGGGTCGTGGCCGTCAACTACGAGCGCGCTACGAAAGAAGCCTTTGAAGCTGCCCGCGCGGCGTGCCCGTATAAGCGCGCGGTCTACTTCGACGACGGGCGCTTCTACACCGATGGCACTCCGGCCCGCCAGGCCTACGAGATGCGACCAAGCTTCGAGTACGGCAAGGAGTGGACGCGCACAGCGGGAAAGCCCCCGGTCAATGCCCTGCGCAAGTGCCACTTCTGCGTGCATAGAGTGGAGAACGGCGAGCTGCCCGCGTGCGTCACGACGTGCGTTGGGGAAGCGACATACTTCGGCGATCTGAGCGATCCGCAGAGCCTCATCGCGCAACTGCTCAGAGAGAATCGCGACAAAGTGATGCGGGTCTACGAGAGCAAGGGCACCCAGCCTCGAGTGTACTATCTGACCGATACGCCCGTGCTCTGCAAGTCCCAGCACCCGTAGGAGGTGGAGTCTATGAAAGAGAGCACAGCCCCGCGCCTCACGCGACGGCGATTTCTCAAAACGACAGCCCTGCTTGGGGGTTCGGCATTCTTGCTCAGTCGCTTGGGCTGGCCCTCGGAGCTCTTCGCCCGGACGCGCCTCGCTGAGTATGAGCTGACTAAGCCCGAAAATATCCTCTACACGGTCTGCCAGCAGTGCAACACCCAATGTGGGCTCAAGGTCAAGCTCTACGATGGCCTTGCGGCCAAGCTCGAGGGCAACCCCTACAGCCCCTGGAATCTTCAGCCAAATATATCGTATAGAGCATCACCGCTGGACGTGGCGACCCTCGATGGGCGGCTCTGCCCCAAGGGCCAAGCGGGCATTCAAACAGTCTATGATCCGTATAGGGTCGTGAAGGTTCTCAAGCGCGCAGGCAAGCGCGGCGAGAACAAGTGGGTCACGATCTCGTTCGACCAAGCTGTAGACGAGATCGTCAACGGCGGCGATCTCTTCGGTGAGGGGCACGTGCCGGGGCTCAAAGAGATATGGGCGCTGCGCGACCCCAAGCTCGCCAAGGAGATGGCCGACGACGTCAAGGCGATCTGGGCCAAGAAGACCCCTGAGGAGAAGAAGGCCGCCGTCGAGGCGTTCAAGACTAAATATGCGGAACACTTGGATAAGCTCATTGATCCCGATCACCCGGACTTGGGGCCCAAGAACAATCAGTTGGTGTTCATGTGGGGGCGGCTGAAGGGCGGGCGCTCCGAGCTTATTAAGAGATTCACGGTAGAGAGCTTCGGCTCGGTCAACGCCCACGGGCACACCACTGTCTGCCAAGGCTCTCTATACTTCGCCAGCAAGGCGATGAGCGAGCAGTACCAGAAGGGGAGCTGGACCGGGGGCAAGAAGTTCTATTGGCAGGCCGATCAGAACAACTCCGAGTTTATTATCTTCGTGGGCGCGTCGCCGTTTGAGGGCAACTACGGGCCGACCAATCGCGCGCCGGGGCTGACGCGCGGGCTGGTGTCTGGTCGGCTGAAGTTCGCCGTCGTAGACCCGCGCTTCAGCAAGACGGCTTCTAAAGCGTGGAAGTGGGTCCCCATCAAGCCCGGCACCGAAGCCGCGTTAGCGTTAGCGATGACTCGCTGGATCATCGAGAACAAACGCTATAACGCAAAATATCTCAGCAACGCCAACAAGGCCGCAGCCGTCGCCGACAAAGAGCCCACCTGGACGAACGCGTGTTGGCTGGTGAAGATCGTAGACGGCCGACCCGAAAAGTTCCTGAGAGCCAAAGAGCTTGGGCTCACCGACGAAGATCGCTTCGTCGTCCTTCAGGACGGCAAGCCCGTGGCGTTCGATCCCTATGATACGGCCAACCCCGTCAAGGGCGATCTCTTTGTAGATACGACGATCCAAGGGATACGAGTCAAGAGCGGACTCCAAATTCTGTGGGAGTCGGCGTCCTCGAAGACGCTCGAAGAGTGGAGCGCCATCTGCGACGTCCCCGTGCGGGATATCATCGAGCTGGCGCGAGAGTTCACCAGCCACGGCAAGAAGGCTGCTGTCGATATCCATCGCGGCGTCAGCCAGCACACCAACGGCTTCTATAACGTCTTCGCGTGGTTCGCTTTGAATCTGTTGATCGGCAACTACGACTGGAAGGGCGGCATGTCGCAAGCCTCAACGTTCGATCACACCGGCGGGAAAGAGGGCCAGCCGTTCAACTTCGCCAAGCTCAACCCCGGCAAGACCACGGCGTTCGGGATCAGCATCATTCGTCATGAGATCAAGTACGAGCAGACCACGCTCTTTGAGAGATATCCCGCCAAGCGCCCGTGGTACCCGCTCTCCAGCGACATCTATCAAGAGATCATCCCCTCGGCGGGAGATGGCTATCCCTATCCCATCAAGGCGCTGTTTATCTACATGGGTTCGCCGGTCTACGCCCTGCCCGCCGGACACACCAATATCGAGATTCTCGCCGACCCCAAGAAGATCCCACTCATCGTCGCTTCGGATATTACCATCGGGGAGACCTCGATGTACGCAGACTATATCTTCCCCGATCTGAGCTATCTGGAGCGATGGGAGTTTGCCGGGTCGCATCCGAGCATCACTCAGAAGGTGCAGCCGATCCGCCAGCCGGTCATCGCGCCTCTGACCGAGACCGTGAAGGTCTTCGGCCAAGAGATGCCGCTCTCGCTCGAAGCGATGCTCTTGGGGATTGCGGAGAAACTGGGGCTGCCGGGCTTTGGTCAGGGTGGCTTTGGTGAAGGGCAGGACTTCACCCATCCCGATCAGTTCTATCTGCGCATGGTGGCCAACGTCGCCGCCGGTGATAGACCAGGCAACGAAGTCCCCGATGCCGACGACGCCGAGCTTGAGCTCTTCTTGAGGGCTCGTCGTCATCTGCCCAAGACGGTCTTCGACCCAGAACGCTTCTCTCAGATCGTCGGCGAGAAGTGGTGGAGAAAAGTCGTCTACGTGCTCAACAGAGGTGGTCGCTTTGACAACTGGGAGCAAGGCTACGATGGCGACTATATTAAGAACAGATACGGGACGCTCATCAATCTCTACCAAGAGAAGACGGCTCTCACGATCAACAGCATGACTGGGAAGCCCTTGGCAGGGTACCCGATCTATCTGCCGTTGGCGGATTCTGTGGGGCGCCCCATCGAGGACGAAAAGCAGGGCTTCGATCTCCATCTCATCACCCATCGAGAGATCGTCGCGACCAAGTCCCGCACCATCAGTAACTATTGGCTGCTCGCGGTGATGCCCGAGAATGCGATCGTTATGCATCCGCGGGATGCCCAGCGTCTTGGGCTCTCCGAGGGCGATCGGGCCAAGATCATCTCGGCGAGCAATTCGGAGGGCGTCTGGGATTTGGCCAACGGCACGAAAGTCCCTATGATCGGCACGGTGCATCTGACCGAGGGCATTCGCCCGGGCGTGATCAGCTTTGCCTTGGGCTACGGCCACTGGGCCTACGGGGCTACTGATCTAGTCATTGACGGCGAGACGATCAAGGGCGACGAGCGTCGTCGCGCCACAGGCTTGGGAGGCGGAGCGGGCGTCCATGCCAACGCGGCGATGCGCGTCGACCCCTATCTGAAGAACACGTGCTTGGTGGACGTCTATGGCGGCAGCGCGGTCTTCTACGACACGCGAGTGAAGGTCGTCAAAGTGTAATAGACCTCTCCCCCGGCCCCTCCCCGGCACGGGAAGGGGTTTGGGGTTAGGTCCCCAAACGGAGGTGCTCTGTGAGACTCTTCCGCATAGTCGCTCTCTTAGCTCTCTTGGTCGTAGCGCCCAGCCGCATCGAGGCGCAAAATTGCGTGGTCACCGTTCAGCCGGGACAGTCCATCCAACAAGCGATCAACACTGTGAGCGAGGGCGCGCTCGTCTGCGTCGCATCGGGGACGTTCACCGAGAATATCACTATAACGAAGAGTCTCTCGCTGCGCGGCGCGGGCAGCGCTCAGACGATCCTCCAAGGGTCTGCGCGCGTCGAGCTAGACCAAGAGATCCGAGTAGCCCTCACCGGCTGGACGATCACGGGATCGCGCTTTGGCGCGGCTCTGCGTGCCGCAGGCCAGGCTGTCGTCACCCTCGACGATCTCGCTCTGACGGAGAGCTTTTCAGGCTTGCTCGCCACAGGATCGGCGACGGTTACTGTAACCAATTCGCGCTTTGTCAAAAATCAATTTGACGGGGCGCGCGCAGAGAGCGCCGCGCGCGTCACTCTCTCTCGGGTGCTCATCTCCGAAAATTTTGACGGCATCGTCGTCAGAGATTCAGCTCAGCTAGAGCTACGCGCGAGCACTCTCACCGAGAACAGATACTGCGGGCTGCGCGTTCTCTCCGGGAAAGCGACGGGAGAGCCCAACGAGCTGCGCGGCAACGGAGCGGATCTGTGCGGCTTCGCCCCTTCATCACTGAGAAAGCCCTTAGCTGCCCAGACCGACAAGACCCAGCTCACCGTCCCCGGAGATCTCCAGAGCATCCAAGAAGCGATTGACGCGATCGCGCCCGGTGGCACCGTGCTCCTCCAAAACGGCGCGACTTACGACGTTGGACTGACCATCTGGAAGCCGGTCACGCTGCGCGGAGAGGCGACCCTCACAGCCCTCTCAGAGCGACAGCTCGTTCTCTCTCTCATAGCCGAGTCCGAGTCTGTGATCATTGACGGCGTCACGATCACCGGAAGCCGCGGAGATGGCTTACTCCTCTACGGCCAGGCTCTTCTGCAGAACACACAGATTACGAAGAACGCCGACGACGGCGTAGAGATCTCCGGCGCGGCCATCGTCCAGTTCAAAAATACTTCGATCTCAAGCAACGGCGACGACGGGCTCTTCGTCTCCGAGAAAGCCCAAGTGACCCTCGCGAACTCAACCGTCTCAGAGAACAAGGGCGACGGGATCGAAGCGCGAGATTCTTCTGTGATCAAGCTTCAAAACGCCCAGATTTCAAACAATGGGCTCCGAGGGCTCGACGTGAGGATCGCTGCGCAGCTGGAGCTGTCTGAATCTCGCCTGGTGGGCAACAAAGCTGACGGAGGAGTTGTGAGGGACTCGGCGCAGGCGCGCCTCGAGTCTGTTCAGATTCTGGGCAACGGGGCCAACGGCTTGGTCGTGACCGACAAAGCTCTTGGGGTCATTGCGAACTCGACGCTGAGCGCCAACGCGAGCAATGGCCTCGAGGTGAGCGGCACGGCGACGGCAGAGGTTCGTCGCACCGTCGTGCAGGGCAACGGCTCTGCCGAAGCGTGTCTGCGCGCCGATCAGCTCTGCAACGGGGTCGTGATCGTCGGCGACGCTCAGGTGCGTCTCGTAGACTCAGCCGTGCGCGCCAACGCCGACTGGGGGATCATGGCCTGGCTGCGGCGCTGCGGCGCCCCGTTCGACTTCTTCCGCGGCACGGTAGCGTTCGAGGGGGCGAATACTATCGAGGGCAACAATAAATCGGGGAACCACAAGGGCAATCCGGGTACACACCCATTCACGAACCTCCCGGATGGCCAGGTCTGCTTGCCCTAGGGTTATCTGCTCGCTACAGTCACATGCTGAGAGAGGGCGCGCTCCAGCACCCGCCCTAGTCTCTTGATGCCTTCTTCGATCCTCTCTGGGGAGACATACGAGAAGTTGAGGCGCATCGTATTCTGCCCGGAGCCGTCGGCGTAGAAGGCTGTGCCCGGCACAAACGCAACTTTCTCCGCGATAGCTTCCGCAAGAAGCTCCGTAGTGTTGAGATGCTCCGGCAAGATGACCCACAAGAAGAGCCCGCCCGCTGGGCGCGTCCAGCGCACCCCTTCGGGGAAGTAGCGCTCTAAAGCATTGAGCATCGCATCGCGCCGCTCGCGGTAGACGTTTCTAATAAACCGCACGTGTCTATCTAAAAAGCCCCCACGCGCGACTTCATAGGCGACCATCTGGTTGAAAGTGCTCGTGTGCAGATCGGCCCCTTGCTTGGCTTGCACTAATTTTCTGATGACTTCTTGGGGCGCGATGATCCACCCCAAGCGCAACCCCGGGGCTAATGTCTTGGAGAACGTACTGAGATAGATGACGTTCCCGCTGTAGGGCGCGCCATTGTGCCGCTGAAACTCGTTGTCGAGCACCACCAACGATGGCAGATGATCCCCCTCATAGCGCAATTGTCCATAGGGGTCGTCCTCGATGATGGGGACGCCATAGTG